>CAZGAS010000005.1:0-12516 GCA_964523875.1 uncultured Planctomycetia bacterium
CACCTCCTTGTTTTCGTTGTGGTTAATTTGGAGCTGTACCCTTTTTAATTCAAATAAGATTAATTTTCAAGCAAAAACTTTCAATCTTGCTGTCAAAGAACACACTTTATTATACATCCACGACCCATTATCAATGAATAATAGTTGTATACAATACCTCGTAATAATGGTACTATAAAATATCATGACACATACATTACGCCAAAACAATACTTCTTTTTACGGCCTTGGGATTGCCCCGAAGATACTGGATATCCTGGATAAGATGAAATTTACAGTACCCACTCCGATTCAGCACAGGACTATACCGACTGCGATAGAAGACAAAGATATCATAGGTGTCGCGCAGACAGGTACCGGTAAGACGCTTGCCTTTACTATTCCTATTATTCAGCGCCTTTCTCAAAGAAGGGGCCGCGCGTTAATTCTTGTCCCTACCAGAGAGCTCGCTATTCAGGTGAATGAGACATTTCAAAAGATAGCCGTTCCGTTTGGCATAAAGACAGCCGTTATTATAGGTGGTGCATCTATGCAGCTGCAATTAAAGGCGTTAAGGAAAAACCCGCGTGTATTGGTTGCTACTCCAGGACGCCTTGTAGATCACATGGAACGGCGCACGGTTCTTTTAGCTGATATAAATGTCCTGGTTTTGGATGAGGCGGACCGCATGCTTGACATGGGTTTTCTTCCGCAGATTGAAAAGATAATTAAATTTATTCCGCGCAATAAACAGACCATGTTTTTTTCCGCGACTATACCGGCAGAGATCGTGAAAATGGCAGCCGCGCATATGAAACTGCCTGTACACGTTGAAGTAGCGCCTTCAGGAACTACCGCGGAGCGTGTTATACAGGAAGTATTTATTATTAGTAAGAATTCAAAACATAAGCTTTTGTTAAAGCTGCTTGGCCTCTATCATGGCCCGGTACTTATTTTTTCACGTACAAAAATAGGCGCTAAAAAGATTACAAGCGCTTTACAGCGCACTAATCACAGGGCCGCTGAGATCCATTCAGATCGTTCACTTGTCCAGAGAAAAGAGGCGCTTAATGGTTTTAAAGCAGGCAAGTATAAGATACTTGTTGCCACTGATATTGCCGCTAGGGGAATTGACGTTACAGGTATAGAACTTGTTGTAAATTATGATCTCCCGGATGATACTGAAAATTATGTACATCGCATAGGCCGCACGGCCCGCGCGGGCCATGAAGGCCGTGCCATATCATTCGCAACGCCGGAGCAGGGTAGGGATGTTAAAAATATTGAAAAGCTTATTAAGGCCTCCTTGCCAATCGTAGAGCACCCGGAATTTCCAAAAGAAATATTTATCGCAGAGTCAAAATCTCACCAAGGTTCAAAATCTTACCAGGGCTCAAAGCCTTATCAGGGCTCAAGATCCCGCAAGGGTTCAAGCCCTTACCACGCAAGGCAAGCAACCACTAATAAGCCTCATGGAAGTAAACACCGCAAATATTCTCGCCCAAAGCAGCACAAATAAATATGATATATTGTAAGAGGATATGGTACTTAAATATCAGGGGGCAACGGTCTTTTGTGCTTATCCCTGAACTTGTCCCTGCTTTATAGCTCTTGCAGGGCTATTTATAAGTCAAGAAACCATAAAATATTAGAATATTATACCGCAACAATACTCGACTCATAGCGCGGGTCCTATTACCATATGATTTTACTGGTATTTGGTATCTTCATATGCTACAATGCACCAATGAAATATAAACATGCCTTATTTTTAAATCCGTACGCTATTCTTAAAACCAAGACTGCTTCTGTTGCCAGGCTCTTTCCTCCAACAGGGCTTGAGTTTGTTGCCTCAAGCGCTAAGGGTTATGTTGAAAAACTTACCCTCCTTGACTTGCGCTACGAAGAAGAACTCTCAGATATTGATACGCTATTGGAATTTATCAGAGCAGGTATAGATATAATATGTGTTGGTATAGGCTGGGACAGGGAGTTTCAGAAAGTATGTGAGCTCTTAAACGCCATGCCTGCTGATATTCCTCTGGTAGTCGGTGGGTACAAGGCGACTGAACAGGCCGAAGACCTATTTGATTTATGCCCGAATATAGATATTGTCGTAAGAGGGGAAGGTGAAGAGACCATACGAGAGATTATGCAGGATATGCCTCTAAAAGATATGCTGGGTATCTCTTATAGGGATGGCAGCAGGGTATTGCATAACGCGAATAGGCCGTTGCCGGAGATCGATATAATAAGCCTGCCTGACCGCAGCTTAAGGCGTAACCAGTATCGTCTCACCCTATATGGAAAGAATATTACAGATCAGACTTATGATACTATTTTGAGCGCAAGAGGCTGCCCCTTTAACTGTAAATTCTGTACCTTTACATTAAATCCTCTGGGGCAAAAGAGGACATACGCGGAACGCACCGCGGAGTCTGTTATAGAAGAGATAGAGAGCATAAAAGCGGATGTAATACTTTTTAGCGATGAAAACTTCGCGACAAACATTAAGAGAGCGGAGAAGATATGTGATTTAATAATACAGAAGAAGATAAAGAAACGTTTTTTGGCACAGGTACGTATTGAAATCGCGGATCATTCCCAGCTCTTGGATAAGATGGTCAAGGCCGGTTTTAAGATGCTTTCGATGGGCATAGAATCTCCCCATGATCATATATTAAAGGAACTTAACAAGGGCTTTGATTCAAAGAAGATACGGGAAGCCTTTGATGTTCTGAGAAAATATCCTATATTTTATCATGGTTTCTTTATATATGGCAATATCGGCGAGACAGAGGAAGAGATGTTGTATATAGGTACATTTGCCAAAGAGATAGGTGTTGATACGATGGCCTGCAGCAAGTTGAGGGTGAGTAAGTTTTCACCGTTTAAAAAGTTTGTTGATGAATCACCGTGTCACCACCTTACTGAAAAAGGAGAGATTTATTCTGACGACTACAGTCACTCTGATTTAAAAAAGATAAATAAAAAAACAAAGAGAAATTTTTATACACCCGACAAGGTGTTCCAGATAGCGGTAAAATTTATAAAGACGCGCTGGCTTACATTAAAAGATTTAAAGCAGTTGATATTTGTGGCGCCCTCATTATTAAAAACTATTATAGCGCTAAAAATAGAGAAAGCCAGGTCAAAGGCCCGATAAAGGAATAGGCTGTATGCTAAAAAATATCATAGATCAATTTTGCATACTTGAGATATATGAGAAACGTTCTATTGGTGATAAATATTGCGAGCTTGTTTTTTATAATAAAGATATAGAGCAATGGAGCAAGTTGTGCGTGGATATATTTGGCCAAGCGGTAAAACCATCGGGAGTAAAGCCCGCTAAAGATGACCTGCGCCTGACAGAAGAATACGGCGGTATCTTTCCTAACCAGATTCTGTTTAAAAAAGATTTTGGTAATTCTATAGTCATAGTGATGTTATGGCCCTGGCAGGACGCGGTTCATACAACATTAAAGATGGCAGCTTTGTAAATAAAAATGTGTAACGCTTAATTTATTGACAGGTTGTAACTTTTCAGATATACTTTTAATTATGGTAAGAGTAGTAAGAATATCAGATACCCACCACCTGTGTCAAACAATCCTTAGAAATCATGAGTAAAGTGCAAATACCCGCAGAAAACATTCTGGCTGAACCTGATTATGATTACGAAGGGTTTATCGATTACGCTTATAATGGGTACACCTACAAAATATGGTACGGCAGGATTGGCTCCGGTAGCTTACCGCCTCTTCTGGTTTTTCACGGTGGCCCAGGAGGCAATCATCATAATCTCGTGGCGTTTCAGGCATTGGCTAATGAGCGTCCGGTTATATTTTATGACCAATTAGGATGCGGAAAATCAGACCGCCCGAATGATTCTTCTTTATGGAATACGAAACGATATTTTGACGAAGCGAGGGCGGTACAAGATTGCCTGGATCTTAAGGAGTATCATCTAATCGGGCACTCATGGGGCACTATGCTGGCTGTTGGTTTTGCCGCAAGGTATCCTGGCCAAATATTATCTATCTCTTTACACAGCCCAATACTAAGTTTTCCTTATTACATAAGTCATGTTGCCCCTAAGCTCAAGCAGGGCCTGAATTACTCAGGTGGCGGGGCTGGACAGGTAATCGATGATTATGAATTGGATGGCCGGGGGAGAAAGCGTGATTACGACGAGGCTTGCATGGAATTTATCAAGAGGTACGTTACCCATACCTGGCCGTTGCCAGAGGCCATGAAGAGGTTGATTGCCGTTCGCAACACTGAAATTCATGATGTCATGGTTGGAAGCAATTCTGAGTTGAATGTATTAGGAAACCTGCAGGCAGTTGATGTCACAGCAGAATTATCCGGCCTTGATATGCCTATTCTTATGACGTGTGGAGACGATGATTTATGTACACCTGCTTTTACTAAGTGGCAAGCCGGATTAGCAAAAGGCACTCAGTGCCATATTATAAAAGGCAGCGGCCACATGACTCCAGTGGACAAGCCTGAGGAACTTATCAGGCTACAAGGGGTTTTTCTAAAAGAAGCGGAAGATCTAAAAAACAATCGCACAAAAAGTATGCGTTAAGTAGCGGTTTTTATACTGGCTGTTAGATAAAAGAATGGAATAATAATGTTTTCCATAAAATTTGACAAAAAACACAATTTATTGACAATTATATTCCGCCATCATTTTGACGTGCAGCAAGGCAGGCTCTTGTGTAAAAGGCTAGAAGCGGAATTATCAAAAGCAAAGAAGAAGTTTATGGTCTTGACGGACTTAACTGACCTGGATTCTTTTGATAAGCCCTCTTACGAGTATATCCAAAAAATGATGGTCCTTTGTAACACATATGGTATTTCAAAGGTATTTCGCATAATCCCGGATGAAGCGAAGGATATGGGATTTAATATAATGTCTATATTCCATTATTCAAAAGATGTAAAAATACATACATACAAGACGCGTGAGGAAGCGGAAAACTACATTCAAATAAACACAACGATTACATTAAGAAAAAGAGTAGTGGCGCTGTTAAGGATCCTGAAAATAAAGATAATCCATCTAAGTGAATACCCCATTTTTCGTTTTTTAATTATTGCCTGCGGCTTTATTCTTCTTATCATTATAAGACAGGTTTTTAAGGCCTTTGGGATCTCTCTTGGATATCTATATATAACACTTATTGCGCTGACAGGATTTTGGTTTGAGGTAAAAGGTGGTATTATCGCCGCGCTTATCGCGTTTGTAATATTCGCGATAGAGGTGAATATTTTTAGCTTATGGGTTGACAGGGAGATTGTGCTCAAAACCATGTTCCTGAGGTTTATTATCTATTTCTTAAGCGGTATTGTAATCGGTTACTTAGCCAAAACCGAGAAGAAGATACAAAAAAAGCTAGAATTTTTAGCCGGGCATGACGAACTTACCGGATTTTTAAACTTTAAGTTTACCCTCATGCTTTTAAAGAAAGAATTTGAACGCAGCAAAAGGTACAAAAAGAATCTTACTATAGCTATACTTGATATTGATAATTTTAAGAGTATAAATGATAACCATGGCCACCTTGTAGGAAACGACTCCTTAAAAACATTTTCAGATATTATACAGAAGAACCTTCGCGACCCTGATATCGCTGGTCGGTACGGAGGAGATGAGTTTCTTATCATATTTCCTGAGTCTACCTGTGAACAGGGGTTAAATATGTTAACCAGGGTTAAAACGGATATGGTTAAGGTCAAAGTAGCCCCATCTTTTTTGCTCAGTAAAAAGGCCCTCGCCTTGACATTCAGTGCCGGTCTGGCTTCATTCTCCTCAGCTAATAAAGATATGAACAGCCTGATTGGCAGTGCCGACAAGGCACTATATCAAGCGAAGAAAGAGGGAAAGAACAGAACATCGGCTTGCAAAAACGACTAATATTTAATAACTTAAGCCAGGCTCGATATCTCAATAATGCCGCTTATTATGTTATAATACCTTTCTTATCTGTTTGACATTAAAGAATACTTTATATATACTATGTCTTATAATCTAGGAATCTAGGGTATTGCCATAGACAAAAAAAGTTAGTGCGTGAAGTTTTTTTGCAAAGAAGATTATGTCTGGAGATACTTATGAATAAGAACAAAATACTTGTTGTCGATGACGAGGAGGATATCGTATCTTTGTTAAAAATAAGGCTTGAGGCAACAGGGTATGAGGTCTTAGAAGCATATGATGGCCAAGATGCGTTGGAGATCGCGCGTAAACAGAAACCAGATCTTATCATCTTAGATCTTATGCTTCCTAAAATAGATGGTTATAGGGTTTGCAAAATGTTGAAGTTTGACGAGAAATACCGCCATATCCCTATTATTATGTTTACAGCCAGGGCCCAGGGCGCGGACAGGCATATGGGCAAAGAAGTTGACGCTGACGCCTATATAACCAAGCCCTTTGAATCGGATATCTTGCTTGATAAAATAAAAGAACTTTTACCTTAGTGTAACTCAGGACAAAATGATACAGATGCCAGAATACAAATATATATACGGGCCTGTAAATTCATGGAGGCTGGGCCGTTCTCTTGGCATAGACCCTATTTCGTCTGGCAATAAGGTATGTACATTTGATTGTATATATTGCCAGGTTGGCAAGGCCAGGCCAAGTCCCCCTCAAAGACGTGTATTTGTTCCCACAAAAGAGTTTATCAGGGAATTTAAATCTTTTCCCAAGGTTAAGGTAGATTATATTACATTTTCAGGAACAGGTGAGCCTACTATAGCGAAAAATCTAGGTAACATGATACAGGCTGTACGCGGGCTTTCAAGTTCCAAGATAGCTGTTATTACCAATTCGACAATGCTGGGTAGAAAAGATGTGCAAAGGGAACTGGAGAGCATTGATCTTGTTGAGGCAAAACTAGATGCCCCGTCCAATACTTTATTGCGAATTGTTAATAAGCCATATGGTGCTACGAGTGTTAAAAGGATAGTCAATTCAATAAAGCGTTTTAGGAATATTTTTAAGGGGAAATTTATCCTCCAGATAATGTTTACAAAAGAGAGTATTGTTTACGCGGAGGAATTAGCGAGAATTGTCCGGTATATACAGCCGGATGGTGTTGACTTGAATACCCCTTTAAGGCCCTGCGGCATAAAACCGGTTTCAAAAAAAGACATAGAAAAGATAAGGCCCTATTTTAAGGGGCTAAATGTTATTTCTGTATATGATAAAAGAAAAAAACAGAAAATAAAATCTATAAGCAAAAAGGACACTCTAAAAAGAAGAGGCAAGGTGTAGACAAAGAGATTAAGTACCTGAGCCGGATAAGGAATACTAATATGTATGATGTTATAATAATCGGGGCAGGCCCCGCGGGGCTTACAGCGGCTATATATACCTTACGTGCTCGTTTAAAGGCGCTTATTATAGAGAGCCCATCTATTATGAGCCAGGCAGGTTCCGCGGCTTTTGTAGAAAATTTCCCTGGTTTTTCACAGGGCGTAAGCGGTACCCAGCTGTTATCAGATTTAAAGGCTCAAGCCGCTTCTCTGGGCGCGGAACTTATACCCGGTGATGTTAATGGTGTTGAGTCTTTAAAACAAAAAACTCAAAATGTTTGGCAGGTCAATACCACGGAGAAGCATTACCCGGCCTTGTCAATTATAGCTGCCTCAGGCACAAGTGTAAGAAAGCTAGGCATTTCGGGTGAAGACAAGTTCCTTGGTAAGGGGCTATCATATTGCGCGATATGTGACGGCGCGTTCTTTAGGGAGAAGGAGATAGCGGTTATAGGAGGCGGTGACGCGGCTGTTGAGGAGGCGATATTCTTGACGCGTTTCGCGAGCAAGGTTACCATTGTTCATAGAAGAGACAGGTTGCGCGCGACAAGGCTTTTGCAGGAGAGAGCGCTTTCTGATAAAAAAATAGATATATCATGGAGTTCAATAGTGGATAAGATATTAGGGGAGAACAAGGTGTCAGGTTTGCGCCTTAAGAATTCCGATACTAACATACTTACAGAGCTCAGGTGCGAAGGCGTCTTTGTCTCAATAGGCGCGATACCAAATACAGGGTTTCTAAAGAATACAGTTGGCTTAAATGATGGCGGTTATATTACAACAGATAGAGAGCTTAAGGCATCAGAAAAAGGTATCTTTGCCTGCGGCGACTGCCGCGATACGTATTTAAAGCAGATAGTAACAGCATGCGGTGACGGCGCTTTAGCGGCCTATAGCTGTCAACAATATATTGATCAATTGAAAGGAACGGTATATAATTAGCATGGACAAGATGCGCAGGGGGCTAAGCATAAGGTTTAAAGTAACCTTCGCGATATGCTTTGTCGCGTTCACGATAATTCTCGCGGATACGATTATTAGCTACGTGAATGACTACAACTTATTACGCAAGATTATAAGTGAAGATAATGAAGAGATGGCCAGACAGCTTTCGCGCGCTGTATCAAGAATTGTGGATGAAGAGATCCAGGACGCGGATATTTATATCTCAAACTTTGATTGGGCAGAGTCTAATATTTCTAAATATCTACGTCCTCAAAACGAACAAGCGGGCCAGTCAATGGCGTATTTCGCGGAGATGGACAGGCAATGGCAAATCTCCCCGGAAGAGAGCGGTTTAGTAAAGCAATATACAGAAAACGCTATTGCTAAATATCTTAAGAGTATTGTGAAGAATGACCCGGATATCGCGGAGGTATTAATCGCTGATGGAGATGGCGGGCTTGTTGCCGCTTCCGGAAAGACCACGGATTTCTATCAGGCAGATGAGGAATGGTGGAAAAAACTCTTTGAGCCAGGTGTTGAAAAGGTATATATCGGCGAAATCGCGCATGATGAATCTTCAGGGGTATTAAGCTTTATATTAGCTATACCGATAGTAGATAGATATGAAAACATAATAGGGGCATGCAAGGTAGTATCATACGCGAAAAGAGTCTTGCTCCCAATCTCGGATTTCGGTTTTAAAAAAACAGGCAATGCCGTATTGGTTAACAGGCAGGGCCGCATGGTCTATTATAAAGATTTCAAGGTTCTGGGCAAGAGCTTTCTAAGAGATATAAAGGACTGGCAGGGCCTCAAAGGCAGGGGCTCTGGTACAGCTATTCTTGATGCCCCGCATGTACACGATGAAAAGATATTTGTCTCATACGCTAATGTAGATAACAAATTCCTTTTGGATAATGGTATAGAGTGGACGGTATTTATATGCCGGGACAGGGATGAAGTCTTTGATCCATTATTTATTTTTGCCGCGGGAGAGCTCTCTGTCCTGGGAATATTAACGCTTGTACTTATATTTTTAGGCCTTATATTCGGTACTCTTTTAGTAAAACCTGTCAGGAAAATAGTCATGGGTACCGGGTGTATAGGAAAAGGCAATCTGGATTACAGGATTGATGTAAAATCATCAGATGAGTTTGGTTTGCTCGCGGATGCCATTAATAATATGGCCGGTAATCTTAAGGAATCCACATCGTCTATAGATATCTTAAATAAAGAGATAGAGGCGCATAAACAGTCAGAAACGGCGTTAGCGGAGAGCCAGGTAAAATACAAGACTCTATATGACACGAGCGCGGACGCGGTTATGCTGTTAATCCCCGAAGGAAAATTTACCGCGGGAAATCCCGCTACTATTAAACTGTTTAACTGTAAAGATGAAGCGGAGTTTATAACAAAAAGACTCGAGGACCTCTCGCCTGAATACCAGCCGGATGGAAAGTTATCTGCCTTTAAATCAAGAGAGATGATGAATATCGCGATGGAAAAAGGCGCGCATTTTTTTGAGTGGACGCATAAGCGCTTAAATGACGGTGAGTTTCCCGCGACAGTCCTTTTGACAAGGATGCGGCTTGGCAACCAGGAATTGTTTCAGGCTACTGTTCGTGATATTGTCGATCAGAAAAAAGCTGAGCAGGCCGTATTAGCCGCGGCAGAGCAGTGGCAGAGGACATTTGATTTTATCTCAGATATAGTTTTTATACAAGACGCTAATTTTACAATTACCAAAGCGAATAAGACGCTCTTCGCGGTTCTGAAGAAAAGGCCTGATGAGGTCATTGGCAGGAAATGCCATGAACTTTTTCATAATATGAACAGGCCATGGGCCAATTGTCCGTTTTTAAGTACCAAGCGTGATAATCGGCCGCATACAGAAGAAGTTGAAGACCCGCATATAGGCATACCGCTTCTAGCAACCTCTTCTCCTATATTTGATCAGGATGACAAGCTTATTGGTTCTATTCATATCGCTAGAGATATAAGCGAACAGAAGAAGATAGATAAGATGAAGAACGAGTTTATATCTACTGTATCCCATGAATTGAGAACGCCACTATCTATTACAAAGGAAGGCATATCCTTAGTATTGGATGAGGTACCTGGCAAGATTAACCCCGGCCAGAAGAAGATCCTTTCTATGGGTAGGGATAACATATACCGTTTAGCGCGTATTATTGACGACCTTCTTGATATATCAAAGATAGAGTCAGGCAAGACAGAGATAAAAAAGGCAATAGTTAATATCTCAGCCCTGTTAAAAGCTATTTGTGAAGACTGGGTATTGGAGTTTGATAAAGAGAGTAAAAGCCTGAAGCTGCATTTACCAAAGCCCCTTATAAATATACACGCTGACAGTGGTAAGGTGGCAGAGGTAATGAATAATATTTTATCAAATGCCTTAAAATTTACACCAGAAAAAGGACGCGTAGATATCTATGTAAAAGATACCGGGGATGCGGCTGAGGTTACAGTTACGGATACGGGTATAGGAATATCAAAAGAGGATATCCCTAAGGCCTTTAAAAAATTCCAGCAGTTTGGCAGAACAGCCGGCCCCGGGGCCAAGGGTACAGGGCTTGGCCTGGCTATTGTTAAGAAACTGATTGAACTACATGGAGGCAAGATAAGGATAGAGAGCAGGCTAAATAAAGGAACCAGTTTTATCTTTACAATACCCAAAAAATAGGCAAAGAATATTTTCTAAAATAATCATTTACAATAAGGAGAGCGTATGGACAAATTAAAGGTATTAGTAGTTGATGATGAACCGGACTTTGTAGAGCTTATTAAATGCAGGCTTGAATGCAATGGATATGAAGTTATTGTTGCCTTCAACGGGATTGACGGACTTAAAAAGATAAAAGAAGAGAAGCCCAATGCTGTGCTTTTAGACATATTGATGCCGGGCCCTGATGGTATTGAGGTATTGCAGAAGATACGAAAGGATAACAAAGACCTGCCCGTATTTATTGTTACGGCATTCTCTAATCAAGAACGCTTTGAGCAGGCAAAACAGTATAATGTATCCGGTTTTATAATAAAGACATCAGACCTGAAGCAGGAGGTTGCTAATATAACAAGCGCTATAAGGGTGTCGCCTATGTATAAATTCATAAATAAAAAATCGACTGGGCAGAGAGATGACGTCTAAAGTCTTACCGCACAAGAAAATGGTAGTAGTCTTTGAGCTCGCGAAAGAAGCTCACGCGTCAATGGATATAGAAAAATGTATAGACGCTATATTAAATAGGGTCTCTGATATATTAGGTACAGAGTTAGGCTCTGTAATGTTAGTAGATGATAAGAAACAAGAACTTTTTATAAAGAGGGCAAACGGGCTTAATCAGGATATAATAAATAATACGAGAATCAAGATAGGAGAAGGGATATCGGGCTGGGTTGCTAAGGAAGATGAGCCCCTTCTCATAAACGACCTTTCGCATGATAGAAGGTTTAAGCGGTATAAGAAAACGATGAGTGGAAGATATACTACGGATTCTCTGTTAAGCGTACCCCTTAAAGTCGGCAAAAAGGTAATAGGCGTAATAAATGTGAGCAACAAGAAGACAAAGAGAATATTCACAAAAGAAGACTTCCAGATGCTCTCTCTGATAGCGGAAGAGACAGCGCTTGCTATACAGAACGCCCTGATACATGAGCACGCTAAACGCCTGGCAGACCTGAAACTTGATTTTGTTTCAGATATATCCCACGAATTGAAGAATCCACTTACTGTTATTCGAGAGTCTATAGACCTTGTCCTGAACAAGCCTAAGAATAACAAAGGCTACGATATAAATAAGATACTGAATATAGCTCAAAAAAACATAGACCGGCTAGACAGGCTGCTAGAGTCTCTGCTTGACCTTGCGCAGCTAGAAGCGGGAAAAGCGTTTATCAACAGGACATATATTGACATGAAGAAGCTGCTGAAGGACTGTGTTAGCTTTGTACAATATTCCGCCGCGAGAAAGTCTATTAGTTTAAAGACTGATTTCTCAATAAGATACTCAAAGGTATGGGCTGATTATGATAGGATTACACAGGTTATAAACAATCTTCTAAACAACGCGTTAAAATTCACGCCAAAAGGCGGCAATATAACTATAAAGCTGCGCGAGAAGGGCAAGGATATCGAAATCTCTGTGCAGGATACAGGCACAGGTATTAAGAAAAAAGATATCAAAAGGCTCTTTAACAAGTTTGAGTGCCTTGACGCGCGTGATAAGGATATAAAAGGTA
>CAZGAS010000005.1:12616-39172 GCA_964523875.1 uncultured Planctomycetia bacterium
GCTGAATTAGTAAAAGCGGTTGTGAAACAACGTAAAGCATAAATAGCAGATAAGGCCCCCGCCCTGTAAAAATAAATCCGCAATATAAATTATTTTTTTCTTGACAAGCTAGTGAATTCATTGTAATATCTAAAACAATTATCAGTTTGTGATAAGTACTTTTTAAAACAATATTAAATATCTTCATTATTATTGATTGCTAGATCAATACAAAAAACAAGGAGGTCCTAAATGGCCAGAGGCATTAACAAATTCCTATCATACTTAATTATTATAGCGTTCTTATCTACATCCACTAATTTATCCTACCTATCAAAACAAGAATTCAAAAGCCAGACAGATACATTAAGATCCCAGGCAGCGGTCCTTGGACTAGATGTTTCTGTGATGCAGGCAAAGCTTCAGTCTCCAGGTTCAGACATAGCAAAAACAAGCTCTGCAGGTTCTGACTCAGATGAAGTGTCTGAAGTTATGCTTCAGAGCTTTATGAAAAGTAACACTGTTAAATCAATTATTAAGGGGTTAGATAGCGCAGAGTTGAGTAACCTGCCTGGTGTCTATGAAGAGTTTGCAGGTAAATACAGGAAAACGCTTTTAAAAGATATAGGAAAAAAAGGTTTAATAGGCATCTTCCAAAAGCTCGAGGAACAGGCCAATGACCTGTTTAAGGAGAACAAAGAGAAAGAGGCAAGTAATCTTTATAAATCAGTAATCTTCTTTGCCAAGGTCGCGGATGCGTTTATTGTCCATGATAATGAATTTGACTGGATAGGCAATATAAGCCTTTTGGGAGGAAAGATAGATAATTCTCTTATGCTTTCAAAAGGAAAATTAGAGGTACCTCCATTTTTTGGTGTTACATCTATGTTCCAGAAGTATGTATGGCTGTATAATAACCTTCTTCCTAAGATGAGAGAGATAGGATTTACAGTTGACCCTCAAAATAATACAGCAACCTCCTCTGCTCAGGCAAGGTTTGAACAATTGATAAAAGATACTCATGTGCCTGAAGACCTGCAAACCATGCTTAAGCTTGAGGCAAGAAAGCTAACGGACCGTGAAGGCTACGCATTGACAAAAGAAGAAGCATATAAGCTTAATACAGAAGCTATAGAGATTATATTCAGAAGCTCTCAAGGCTTAGAAGACAGGCCAGGGATACCCTCTGCCGGTATCGGTTCGAGTATTCCGACAATGGGGACTGATGGTATGTTGGATGTTTTAAAGGATGTTGCGGCATCAGCATATCTTAGAAGGGCCTTGGAATATAGAGATAAGATAGCTACCAATACATGGTTGCTTACAAGGATGAGCCTAGATGAGCTTAAGTATCTAGTCGGTAAGCTAAAGGAATTAGCAGAGATAACGCCGCGCATTGAAGTGGGTGGTATATTTTACGCGACTGATACTATTATAGAGGACCTAGAAGCTAATCTTTCAGAAGATCTGCGTTCAAGAAAAGAATTTGTAAATATTTCAACCCTAAGAATTCTTACGTTATTGGAACTGTTGCAAGGCCAAAACGCGAAAGATGATATTGTTAACAAAGCTTTAGCAGAAATAAGAGATGTACGTATCGATTGCCTTGACGCTGCACGAATAGGAGGTGGTATACAGACACAGACCATGCGTTCGAGCAAATATTCTATCGTAGGTTTCGCAGTAAACAAGGCAACAGGCTGGACAGGCAATGCCAATGATATGATTGTCATAGATTATGATATTGCTGATGGCAGAGGAGAACTTATTGTACAGGGCTCCATAATCAGTGATCATTACAAGATATTGATTAATCCAAATACCAAGAACGCGATTATATTATTAAAAGAGTGCGGTTCAAAGCTTGCTACATTAAAACGTGTTAAGCCAGGCACAGAGGTTGAGGTCTGGTTGGATACAAATTATGAAAAGAAAGAAACAATTACAGCAGAAGAGGGCGTAGAGTATCTTACAGTGACTCCTATTGAACAGCGACAAAATTTTGTTGTCTCAGATGAAGAAGCCATAGAGATAGCAGGTAAGATATTGGAGGCTAATATAGTTCATAATGAAGGAAGGTCTCAGGTTGTCCCAGTTGATATGGAGGCTTGCTATTACCATGATACAAAAGGTAATATGAAATATTCTATAGTGCAAAAAAGAGATTCCGCGATAAAATCAGGATTTGATTTCGAGGACCCTGATTTTGTTATACATGCTGGTAATGAACCTGCAGTCCTTTTAGCCGACACAGCGCAGGAGCAAGGGCATATGAAGGCAAAAGGTTTTGAGACTCAAAACGCGGCAAGCGGCGTAACGGTGTGGGTTGAAGAACCATCTTCTAACAGAGTAAAAAAGGCAGTAGAAGAGATATGGGAAGCAACAGCTGCAGACGCGTTGAAGGAATTTATACCAAGAGCACATCCTAATCTTTATTCAACAGATGAGAAGACAGCAATTGTAAAAAAAATATTAAAAAACAGAGATATAGTTGATACTGGTATACAGGATGATTTTAATGTAGAAAATTTCGATTTTGATAAAGCCCGCGTTTTAGAAAGAGTTATTAGTAAAGATTTAGATATTGAAAATACCTTAGGAGATATAAACGAAGCTTACAAAGATGTTTTGAATGTAGAAGCTTTAGCTTCTCTTATAATAGGAGTAAAGAAACTTTTTGAAGTTACGGATAACTTAGAAGATAGGATGAGAGTGCTCTCAACAATAATCAGGGTCAATATTTTCTCTTCACCAAGGGGTGATTTAAAAAGAGCTTTTGTTGAAGAACATGCCGGAGTTTTGGAGAGAGATGTTTTGAACAGGCAGTTTGATAAGATAAAGGCGATGATTAAAACTGGAATAAATGTAGTAATGGTGACACCTGAGACAAATCCGAATTTTAACGATATTATGAAGCTTGTCGATGAGAATGGCGGTGCGACAGTTACTTTGCAGGGTGGTAGGTCAGCGCATGCTATTATAATATCTATTCAATTTGGATATTGTGTAGTAGGCGGAGCGGAATTTAATGATTTAGAGCTCCTTGAGAAAATAAAGAACGGTGAACAGGTTGTTTTGACAATAGATGGCAACAAAGGCCAGGTCTATGATGTAGAGATTCCTATAACCAGCTTTTTTAGCACTTTTCAGCCAAAGCGTTGGGGTAATTATGGCGGAGATATCGGCCTTATTACAAATTCTCCTATGGAAGGAGAGAAAGCTGCAAAGAATCACAACTGGCAAGTTCCGGTAGATCTTGAGATGTACCCTTATATGAAAGGAAAGACAAGCGTAGGTTATTATTCTGTGAGTTTGGATAGAATAGAAGAGATCTTAATAGAATTAGGCCTTGATTTTCGTGGTTCTTATGCATACGACAGGATGTTAGCAATAGAGGCTAAAGAACTTGATGAATCTATACTATCAGAGCGACAGAGAAGTGATGTTGCTAAAATAAGGGGTAGGCGTGATTTGATATCTAAGATAAGCAAAAAGATAAATGATAAAGGTTTTACGTCAGCAGTAGAATATCTGCGTTACGAACTTGCAAGCCATTTTAAACAAATGCTTGCTACTACAAAACCAGGACAGGTTGTGCAGGTAAGACTAAGAGATTTAAAGAAGAGAGAGATCCTCAAGACTCAGGATGGCGCGGAGCTATTCTATAATGACGAAGAGGCCTCAATGATAGGTGATAGAGGAACAGGCCTGGAAGTTCATGACGAGAATATAGAAGCTATAGATTTACAGCTTCTTGCTCTTGAAGATGCTAGAGCAGATGCTGAAAAATTAGGTGGCTTAGGTGATTTAGGATTTATGTTTGTTTTTATAAGAAGAGTATTAGACGACCCGGAATTAGATATAGAATCTGATCTTAAAAAAGGCCTTAACAGATTACTTAAGTTAAGAAGAGAAGGAAAGATAAAGCGCATACCAAAGCAGGTTGGCGTAATGTTTGAATTATTAATAAATGCTCTTTTAGCTGATGAACTTGCTAAGATTCTGGCTGATTTCAGAGAGACTGTTAAGAAAGAGTTTAATGAAGATATAGTAACCTATTTTTCTAATGGTACAAATGACCTTACACAATCTGTGAAGGGAAGTAGGGATGAAGGAAGATATGTCAACATGGATATATTGATGCCCAATGGCGATATTGTTAAGGGTATAAGAGTATTTTATGAGGGTGACCCAGCTGTTGGTGACACGATTGAACATGGAGCTTTTGTGGCTAAAAAATACGGTCATAAAAGAGGTAGTTGTGGTGAATATTTTAATAACCTTTTAAATGCAGGAGATATCGAGTCAATAGATGCCGCAAGGGCTGGTTTTGCAAGGCTCGATTCTGCTGGAACTAGTATCAAGATGTTTCCTAAGGCTGTAAAGTTGCTTGCGGATTCACAATTGGCAATCCAACGTGTACTTGCCAATATCGCGGTTAAAGCAGAGGTTGTGGCAGAGGGTGAGTCATTATTTAAAAAAGGTGCTGTGTATAGGAGGGCGGTATTTATCAGGTCAGAAGATGATTTTACTACAGAGCGTGTTATTTACAAAGACGGTGGGAAAAATAGAGAAGTCAGATACGCGCCTAAGGCGGCAGAAGGAGATATCCTGGTATTGTCAACAGATATGAGTCCTGATAATAAAATATTGCTCGAAACACTTGATGCTCAAGCAAGCGGTGTTGTGCTTGCGGGTAAAAACGGTGCGCATTTGAAAGCTTTGCAAGAATTGCTTAATAAGCGCAATATCCCTACTATAATCATAAAGAAAGATATATATGAAAAGCTAAATGATTTAAAACAATATGTCTTTGATTTTGAAAGAGGAATGATCTACACAAAGAATAATATCTCTTTTGTAATAGAGAAGACCGAAGACAAAACAGCATACGCGCATATGGATTTTTCTGCGAAACCTAAGCAAATATCTGTAGAAACAGTAGATATGGATGATATCTACAAAATAATCGGCATGCATCCGCTTGCTCTGGTTCTTTATGCGCTCTATACAGGTGAGATAGAGAATTCTGTTATTGAGACAACAGAAGACGGCAGGAAGATTAAAAAGTTGGATAAGATAATATCACAGCAGAGGATACCTTTGCAAAAAAATAGATTTCATGAGATATATAGGGATGTAAAAGAGCTTCTTGACAAATTTGGCGTTGATACTGTCAAGACTTTGATAAACAAGGTTACTAAGGAAGCGGTAGCAACACATAGAAGGATCTTGCCAAAAGGTGCTACGCTGGCTTTTGGAACATCAAAACAGGATGCCTGGGCGTTTGAGGAGCTTAAATGGGGTAAGCGCGAAACAGAGCTTGAACTTAATGTATTCAATGTCCCAATAGACTTAAGAGGTCTTGCCAAGACTATTTCTCCTGGTTATGGTGATATATTCGAGATGTTTCTTCAAACAGTGAAAGAAGAAAGATTAGATATCCAGTTTAATTATATACAGGATTTAAATATTCTGGATGCGGCAATAGAGTTTATCAGACAATGCGGATTAGTATCTGGCCAAGATGGGTTTAAGCTTGGTATGAGCGCATCTACCTCACATAATTTTATTGTCGCTAAAGATTATTTGAATAAGAGAAATATCTCATTTGTCAAATTTGATGATGAACTTCTCCTAATGAACTTCGCGTTAGCTAACCTTGATCACCATACAGATGTGAGGCGCTGGGATGGCAGTTATGAGCCTTTGATTAACATAAATGAGAGAAGCTATCAAGTCGCTTTGGCAAGAGCAAAGGCCATGTTAAGAACAGCTATGGTAAATTACGATGTAAAAGAGGTGGCAGTACCTAAAACTGTTTCTGGTTTAACAGAGGCAGAGATAAGCACGACATTGACACTTGATAGAAATCTTACCAAGTTATTTAACACGAGGAGAGAATTAGGTAAATTAAGTTGTATGCCTGCAAGAGTTGGCGTGATGTTAAAAACGGTGCCAAGTACTGCTTTAGCCAATGAGCTTGAGAAGATTCTGGCACATTTTAGAAATTACGCGCAGGCAGAGTTTGGAGAGGTTACAACGACCTACCTTGATGACCCTATTGATTATAGCGCAGACGACGAAGCCTATGTAATAGGTATGGTGAAATTGTCTTCCAATAATAAGCCAGCAATGCCTAAGAGCTCTTCAAGCGGTACTATTCTTAAGTCAAGAGCAGAAAAGATAGCTGCTATGCATAGGAATATCAAAGAAATCAGTGTGATTAAAGAGAGATTTGATCAAGCCCTTGCTGATTTTGGTAAATGGTCTACATCAGCTGTTTCTGAGACTAAAGAGGTATTTTTGGATATACAGAAAAAATTATATGAGAGGCTTGATGAAGACACGATGCAAATATTAAGCAATCCTGATTCAGCTATATCACAGGATGACAAAGCGGCATTAAAAAATATTGTTAGCATGTTACATCAGATAGAACAGCATATAAGTAATATAGAGACGATTACATATGCAAATGATAGCAAATTAACAGAGGATATCACCCCGCGTGTAATGATATTGCCTGCAACAACTGCTATGTCACACCAGGTTTCAATGGCAAGAGATGAGATTATCGCAATTCAAGAGAACCTTGGAGTTGTAACAATTGTTAGTGATAACCCACTCGAAGTAATCAGAGATATTAAAAATGGTAAAACACTCTTATGGTACAACGAAATCGAGGTAAAAGTTTCGCTTAATAATATTGCTGTATTGTTAACTGAGAGTCAAAGCAATATAGCAGCTAATGTAAATAACGCATTAGGCGTGAAAAATACACTTATTATAAATAATGCGGATAATTCACAATATGTGCCATTTTCACAACTTGCGATGCTTGTAAAAGCCCAGCTTATATTAAACAAAGTAGGTGTAACATCACGGGGAGCGGGCCCATACAGAAGCGCGTTTCTTGCTATGTGGAAGAATATTACCGGCAATCCTTTGCACACTACAGTAGAGGAATTTATAGCTAATCCCGCAGCTTACGTTATCAGTATATTAGTTGCGCCGGTATCAACACTTAGCGAGATAGAGATTAAGATATTGCATGACAAGGCTGCCAGGATCTGGGCATAAAATAAATCAAAACAGTTTCCGAATTATTCGGGAAAGTGTTTTAGTTCTAATCGGGACAGTGGGCATACAAAACTCACTGTCCCGATTTATTTGGAAAGAATATCTTTAAGAACCGTTCTTGAGGTATATTAAAAAAAGATTGCTATTTTTCTGACTTTTAGTTAAAATATATCACAATTCATTTTTGGCCCCATCGTCTAGTGGCCTAGGACGCAAGATTCTCATTCTTGTAACACGGGTTCGACTCCCGTTGGGGTCACCAGTAGCATAACCAGCTGTAATTCCTATAGTTATATAGGAATTACAGCTGGTTTGTTTTATAGCCCCCCTTCTGTAATTTCCCCTTTATTCCCCTATGCTTCTCATATAGTAGGTAGCAATTTAGGCAGCAGTAAAAAATGAGGACTGTTCCAACGATATAACAATTTAACTTGACTTTAGATACAATAATGGTAAAATGTCCACTGATAGAAAATGTCCATTAAATAGTGGACATTTAATAGAATCGGACATTTATTAAAGGAGTAATCAAGATGAATGTACTCTTAAGCGATAAAGCTACAATTATTATACGAGTGATGTTATCTCTGCCTGATAGGAAATGGGTTGCCAGAGATTTTGAGAAGGAGTTTGGCGTAGGACGCGCGCGTGCGGCTACGGTATTGTTCGAATTACGCCAAAAAGGTTTTGTCGGGGGAATTCGATCAGGAAGGCTTGCTTATAGCGTCTTGCAGAATAAAGAGGAGTTAATAGAAGAATGGCTAAAGCTCTATAAATTTGAACGCAATGAATCATATCTCTATTATTCCGCGCGCGAAGATATTTTAAGCCGCCTAAAAAACTATTTTACCTCTAAAAAAGAAGAACAGGCATACGCGTTGACACTTCACACAGGTGCGAATTTAATTACGCATTACGTCAATACGCCAATAGTATACTGCTATTTACCGGCAAAGAACTTTAAAAATGCTTCGTTAGATTTAAGACAGGCACTTGATCTGAAAGAATTAAAAAGAGGCGGGAATTTCTGCTTAATAAGACCCTATTATAAAAAAGCCATATTTTTTAATACTCAAAAAATAAAGGGTTACAACATTGTTTCGGATCTCCAGCTTTATTTAGATTTATATCACTTTCCGCAGAGAGGCAGAGATCACGCGGAGTATTTGCTCAAAACGTTAAAAGAGGAAGGTAAGAATATTGTCTAAAGAATTCCAGGGGAACAACAAGCTTCTCATAAAAGTAATTAATGATCTGTCTGCTTTTTTGCCGTATCTGGTCCTTGTTGGCGGTTGGGTGCCTTATATATATGCCAAGCATATCTGGAAGAATGTTCCCAATATGGCGGTAACAACAGGAGATATAGATTTTGGTGTTGGTGCTCAGGATTTCAATGGTAAAGATACAATCTCTTCCTGTGTTCAAAGACTGGGTTATGGAGAGCGGCATGTTTCGATGGATCGAACGATTCCTTTTGTCCCGATTGTAAAAGATGTTGCTGGAGATTTTAAAGCTGAAGTCGAGTTTATTACCGATCCTAAGGTACCTAGAGATGCTGTGGATAAAATTATAGGTACAGCTATCAAAATTAATAAGATTAAACATTTCAGTTTACTGCTTGGTTCCGTGATAGCTGTCAGAATGGATGATAGAGCTATTCAGATACCGACTGAATCGATGTTTACTTTCCATAGCATGCTTACATTTGTGGAGCGGCAGAATAAGGAAAAGCTGAGGAAAGACCTTTATTATGTTTATTATATGTTGAGATTCAGTTCTAAAAAGGAACAACTTACTGATGACATGGTAGGGCTTATAAAAAAACTGAAGGAAGGAAAGAAAGTTAAGCAAAATCTTATTGAATATTTTAGCAGTGTTGATTCAAAGGGACCTCTTTTTGTAGAACAGGAAAACGGCCCGGACACGTATATTGATAATGTTAGAGAAGATGCCTTTGATAAATTTAGTGATATTATACGAAGGGCAGAATTGTGAAAACCTATGCCATCGGTGATATTCATGGCGCGCACAAAGCAGTGATGCAATGTTTTGAACGGTCGAAATTTGATTACAAAAAAGATCGCCTGATCGTAATGGGCGATGTTTGTGATGGGTATCCGGATGTTAAGCAATGTTTTGATGAGCTCTTGAAGATTAAGCATTGCGATTTAGTCATTGGTAATCATGATATGTGGACATTAGACTGGGCTTTACAGGGTGATAAGCCGAAAATCTGGACAAGCCAGGGTGGAGATCAAACAATGGCTTCATATAATGGTGGTCCTATGCCAAAGAAGCATATCGATTTTCTGAAGAATGGCCACCTTTGGCTTAATATTGAGAACAAACTGTTTGTTCATGCCGGCTTTAATCCCGATGTGCCATTAGAGAAAAATGACCCCCATCTTTTAGTTTGGGATAGGGATTTGCTTGATAAGGCATGGAAGAAACATTTATCAGGGCAGGAAGAACAGGTTGGGAAATATGAAGATATTTTTATTGGGCACACGACAACAGAACTATATAATATATTGAAACCGATCCATGCCTGTAATATTTGGGATATTGACACTGGAGCAGGATGGTCTGGCAAGCTTACAATAATAGATGTAGATACAAAGGAATATTGGCAATCAGATTTGACTCCAAATCTGTATGGAGGAACTCCGGATAGATTAAGGTCTAATTTAATACAGAAAGAGTTGCAAAATGGGTAGCAATTTAGGCAATTTGTGCTTAAAAACGATAACGCCAGATTCTCATTCTACTCGCGCCGACTCCCGTTGGGGTCACCATCTATTTCCGCTTTACAATATGAATTACAGAGTCTTAAGTTTTGTAGGATAGGCTGGTGTAGTTTAAATACGCTGTAACATTTATTAAAAGCGAAACCGGCTAGTTGGGGGTAGCATTTTTTAAGTCAGCATGAGTGTGGTAGCTGTAATATGCATTCATTATTTTTGCTTAAATATAAATGGCGAGAAGAATGCATATCGGATTTGTGGTATTACTATCGTAAGCTTTATTTAAAATCAAAGGCGTTCCTGCACTATTTTACAAATCGCGTAAACAAAAAAAGAGAATGCCCAGAGGGTGGGTCTAATCGTCCTTCTTTTGAGTTCGGAGATGCCCTACCTCATCCAAACATCCTCAATAGAAATATACCTTATAATATAAAAAAGTCAATAGGCTGGACAAAAAAATAATACTTGACATTTTAGAGGTATTTTTGTTATACTTTTTGTAAAAGTGTTTTTAAACCGTGGAATAAAAAGGGGGTATTATATGGCAGTTCGACAAACATTATTCAGGGATCAGGTCTTATCAGACCGCGAAAGAAAAAACCTAGCTATCTTAGATGTTATCAGAAAGAGCGGACCAGTCACAAGAACAGAGATATCTAAGGTTACAAAGCTTAATATTGTAACTGTATCAAACTATGTAAACAACTATATTGATAAGAACCTTATCATAGAGAGAGGTTTTGATGTCTCAACAGGCGGAAGAAAACCCACCCTCGTAGAATTGAATGCCAAGATGGGTAATGTCATAGGCATTGATATAGGACCTGTTAATATGGTCGCGGTTATCACTGATTTGACAAATACGGTTATAGGCAAAACAAAGAGGCCCCGCCCTAACGGACCTATGAGTGAAGTCATAACTAGTTCTATTGAAATGGTTTATGAGATAACGGAGAAGTCAAAGGTAGAAAGAAATAAGATTAAGGGCGTTGGCCTTGGCGTCTCCGGAGTTATCGATTCCATAGCCGGAACAATAAGAGATACAGACCCCACAAGGGGCAGAACAACAGGAAACTATACTTCTGTTAAGTCTCTTGTGCAGAAGGAGTTTAATATCCCTACATTTGTCGGTAATGATGCTACTGTAGCCGCGTTTGGAGAGAAGAGATTAGGCTTAGAGCAGGAGATAGATGATATGCTTTATGTCTACTCTGATGTTGGTTGCGGCATTATAATAAAGGGAGAGATATATTGCGGCGCAGGAGGGAGCGCAGGTGAGATGCAGCTTACAGCAGATAATCCAGAGGCGGATTTAAAGGATAAGGACCCATCATACTTACGCCCCTGGGGAGTTGACCTGGGTATAACTCAGGAAGCACGCCAGATGCTCTCAAAAGAGAAGGTAGAGTCTAAGATTATGGACCTTGCTGGAGATGATCTGGATAATATTACGCCTGATATCATTATAGAGGCTGCGAAGGCTAAAGATAAGATAGCGATGGAGATTATAGAGAATGCCGGCGCCAACTTAGGTATCAGAATAGCCTACCTTGTAAACCTCTTTAATCCTGAGGTAGTAGTAATCGGAGGAGGCATAGAGCAGGCAGGGGAGCTGCTTCTTGGCCCTGTAAAGAAGACAGTCAGGAAGCTTGCTTTTGAAGAACCAGCTAATACAGTCAAGATAGTACCTTCAAGACTCGGCGATAGCGCTGTAGCATTAGGTGCCGCAGCCCTTGTCTTAAGAGAGATATTTGCTCAAATTTAATGAAGCCACAGTTTGCCCTGAACCTGAATGAAATGAATGATTCAGGGCAAGTGAGTGGTATCAAGGGTAATACTAAGCGTCTAGTATAAATGATGTAAGCGCGTAGCCCTCTTTGGTTTGAAAACCGCCTAAAAACTATTCATACTAGAAGGTTCCTTAAATGCCGTCAGAATAATTTTGGAGTATTTAGGAAGCAGTTTCGAGCACTTAACCGTATCACATGAGGCTAACCGTATCATTATGGTTAGCACTTTCTATTTCTGCCAATAGTTGTGTAAAATAATAGATTATACTGATAAAGTATTTTCTGATATTTATGCAAATATACATTGACAGTAACCGTATCATATGCTAAAGTCAAATTAAGATTAATGATACGGTTACCCTACTAGGCAGTAGTGCTAGTATATAAGGAAAAATGAAAATGATACGGTGGGCGTTTTTATTTATTTTTTTCTCTATATCTATGTTGTTTACATGTAGTTTTGATACGGTTTCAGCACAACCATCAGAGACCGTATCATCCTACATATTAGCTGACCTGCAATACGAGCAGTATCCTGGTTTTTCCCGCATTATATTAGCTTCCAATGAAGAGATAGCTTTTGTCTCTTATGAGCTTGAAAACCCTTATAGGATTGTTATAGATCTTATAGGGGTCTCTTTTTGTGAATTGCAGGAATATATTGAATATGAATATGGCCTTATCAAATCAATTGAGATAATTGAGGCACCTTATGTGCAACTCTCCCAAGGCCTTGATGAATATTTTTACGCGGTAGATTATATTATGATTACGCCACGTTCAAGGCCCCCTTTTATTTTATCATCATCAGAGGATGGAAAGATAATAGCGGTAGATATCGGTGAAAAGTCAAAACCAGCTCTAAAGGCATACGAGATACCCACACCAGGCCTTAACCAGCCAGCAGATAAACCAACAAATGCAGAGGCCCTAAAAAAAGATAATAAAGTAAGCTCCACTAAAAAGGAGCCTGTTGTCCAGCCTTCTGTAGTAGAACCGAAACCTGAATTATTGCCTATAAATGAAAAGGTAATTGATTATATTAATCTTGAGATATTAGATGATGCCTCTTTCATGATTATTATGTCCAACAACGAGATCGTATATAAGATTGAGAGGAACCATTATCCTGATTTTAATATTGTATTAAAGCCCCAAGGCAGGGTCTTTACAGACCTGGAAGAATATGTTGAGTTTGATACAGGGTATGTGCGGTCTATAAGGATCGTAAAAGATACTACAGTACGTAAACCAGAAACCCTTGATAGCTATTATTATCCTGTAAAGTATATAGTAATAGCCCCGAGTGTTGACCTGCCTTTTGATTTTTATTCGAATAATGATTCTACCATATCGATTTTAGAGATATATTACCCTGATATAGAGGAAGAAAAGAACGATGTCATGGCAGAGATGAAGAAAGAAGAGGAATTGCTCGCGCAGGATGCCAGGATGGGCTTGCTCAGACAGCTTAAGGAAGAGATAAAGAAGGAAGGCCTGCTAAGGGAAGAGAAAGTCAGCGAGTTTAAAGAAGAGGAGCTTAAAAACAGGCAGATAGAGGCAAGCAAAAAGGTAGAGGCTATGGGCAGGGAAGTTATAAAGGACCTTCTTGTCAGGGGTAAGGGGATGTTGAGCCTAAGAGAGTCTCAGGCGGTTGCTATTGAGAATAATTTGCAGGCCAAGACCTCCAAGGAAGAGCTCAAGCTCGCTAACCTGAAGAAGAGAGACGCGTTCAGGGCCTTGTTTCCTAATGTTAAGCTAAAGGCGTCACATACAACAGGAGACGTTGTAGATGATGTTGCTTTTACTGAAGAATTGTATGGTGTAGAGGGAGAACAGGCTATCTACCAGGGCGGAAGGCTTATGAACGCGTATAAGCAGAGCCAGGTGAATGTCGTGCTTTCAGAAGCCAGGTATAAGAAGATAGCGAATGACCTCGATTTTGCAGTCGCGCAGGCCTATTATAATATTGTCACAGCTGTAATGAATATAAGATTACAAAAAGAACTTATTAAGGAAGCTGAGGTAATCGTCAAATTGGCAGAGAAGAGGCATGAGTCGGGCTTAAGCACCAATCTCGAGATATATAATGTACAATCGCGTTATAACCAGATACAATTTCAGCTTGCTACAGCAGAAAGGGATCTGGCGTTGGCACGCTTTAAACTCAAGCAGGCAATGGGCCTTGATATTAGTGAACAGGCTATAGATATTTCTGAGGTTGATACAGAGCTTCCGTTTAAGATTATTGATATCAATCTGAATGAGTGCTTGAGGGCCGCGTCTAATAACCAACCTGATATAATAGTCAATAAACTACTTGTTGAGTCTAACGAATACGGAGAAAAGATAGCGCAGGGGAAAGAAGGCTTCAGAGTAGATTTAACAGGGTTTTACGGCAGGGGCGATTCTTATTATGATACAGAACCGAAGAATTTGGGTGACAACTGGAATGTAGGTGTAAAGGTAAGCAAGCCTTTCTGGTTTGCCACACCGTCATACTCATTTACAAAGGATAAGACCAGCATGAAGGTTGGAGATACAGATAGGGTGGGTTCTACTGTAAACTCAGGAGAGATAGCCATACTTGATAAGAACTCTCTTGCTATAGGCTCTGAGATTGAAGAGGCCAAGGTGAACAAACAGAAGGCTGAGAACGAATTAATAGAGACAAGGCGCCAGGCGGCACTGGAGATAAAAGAGGCGTACTATAGTTACCAAGAGTCTATATTACAGGTAAAGAATGCCCTGGAAAAGGTACGTTTCCATGAAGAGGCGACAAAGGTAGCAAGGGCACAGGCAGGGTTAAATGAAGCGCTCCAATCACAATTATTAGAGTCTACGATACAGCTTGCTGACGAAAAGTATGTTTATATAAAGGCACTTTCTGATTATAGCCTCGCGCTAATAAAGATTAACAAAGTAATAGGTATCAAGGATTATTTTAATGCTGATTAAATGGTTTAATAATAAGGAGTAAATAGAATGAGTATCTTTGGATTCAGTTTCGGAAAGAAAAAGTCCGCGCCAGGGCCAAAGCTAGGTAAGGATAGCGTCTCTGATAACACAAAGGAGCCAACAGCAAAAGAGCCTCTAGCCTCAGGGGTTATCCCAAAAAAACAGCCCGAAGAGAACCACATGGCTGACCAGATGAAGGACATTGTAAAGAATAAGCCCCCCACCCAAAATATTGAAAAGAGCAGGTCATTGTTAAAGCCTATTATATTTATACTGCTGATTTTTGTATTTTTTGCGGCGCTTATGCTTGCCCTGGGCCCGAAATATGCGCCTGAGATTATGGACAGAATAGGCGCAACAAAGATTATAGAAAAGATACCTTTCCTGAGACAGGAGCCGGAAGAAGAACTTATAATCCCGGAGGAAGAAGTCGCGCAGGAGCTTGTAACAGTCCGGACCTACCGTGTTATAAGAGTAGATTTCGTAGATATCTTACCGGGCATGGGTACAATAAAAGGGGACAGGGAAGTGGATCTCAGGTTCTCTGTAAATGGTATAATCGATTCGATAAATTTTTTTGAAGGCGACCTCTTGCGAAAAGGTGATATTATCGCGACTATTGACCAAAAAGACGCGCTATTAAAACTCGAATACTCAAAAAGCAAACATAAGACACAGCAGATATCCGAGGAGGCCTCAAAGAAAAGGCTTGATATGAACAAGACGCTCTTTAAGGACGGTATTATTATAAGGCCTAAATTGGATGAAGTGCAATTTGAGTATGATGGCGCGAGATCCCAGACAAAGTCCGCGCAGAAAGAGATAGAATTCGCTTTGGCAGAGCTGGATAAGACCTATCTCTATTCTCCGGTGGACAGCGTAATGGGTACCCGGGATGTGGAGGTTGGTGAATTTGTGACCTCTAATGTTAAGGTGGCGGCCCTTTACGAGACATCAAGCGTAATAGCGGAGATGGGTGTTATTGAGAAGGATATAAACAGGGTCGCGCTTGGCCAGCAAGCAAAGATAACTGTTGATACTTATCCTGGCGTAGAGTTTGAGGGCCAGATAGAGAATATAGCCCCAATCATAGAAGGCAAATCAAGGACATTGACTATCAAGATAAGAATAAAGAATAACAATGTAAAAGGAACGCTCTTGCCAGGGATGTTTGCCCGTATCTGGATAGCAGTATATGAAAAGAAGAATACTATAAAGTTGCCATCCTCCTGTTTTTATGACCTGGATAATAATGGTGAGTTTGACTCTGTATATGTAGTTACAGATGAGAATATTGCCAAGGCAACACCAGTTAAGCTGGGTTATGTTGCCACAGATTACGTGGAGGTAACAGATGGTTTACGAGAAGGCGAACAGGTTGTTTCGGAATCGATGGCAGAGCTCAAAGACGATGTCAAGGTTGATGTGATAGAGGTTCAAGAACCCGCGTTCTAAATTAGGCAAAATATAACCAGTATTGCGTATCGCGTATTGAGTATCGCGTTTTTACGCATAACGCACGACGCAATACGACATACGAGAACAATGGGATTACCAAGTTTTGCGATAAGAAGGCCGGTAACGGTCGTGATGTTTTTTTTAGGCATCGTGCTTTTTGGCCTTATATCATGGACAAGGCTTCAGCAGGAGTTGTACCCGCCTATTATCTACCCCCAACTTAGCGTAGTTACATTCTACAAGGATGCCGCTCCTGAAGAGATGGAGATACTTATCACAAAGCCTGTAGAGGAGGCTGTTGGTACAGTAAGCGGCGTGCGGCGTATAAGCTCTATATCCAAAGAAGAGACCTCTCTTGTTATCGCGGAATTCAGCTGGGGCACAAATATGGATTTCGCCGGCTTAGGGGTACGGGAGAAGATAGACCTTATCAAAGAGAGCCTTCCCCGTGGTTCTGAAGACCCTATTGTTATGAAGTTTAATCCATTTGAACTCCCCCTTATGGTCTTAAATATTACAGCTGACAGTATAGGCCCCGCGGAATTACGCAAAATAGTTAATAAGATAATAAAGAATGAGATAGAAAAAGCGGATGGAGTGGCAGCCGCTAATATAACCGGTGGCCGTATACCTGAGGTGCTTATTGAGATAGACCAGGATAAGCTCATGTCCAAACAGCTTGTCCTCAATAAAGTGGTGGAGCTGATAAGCAAGTCGAATCTAAATTACCCCGCCGGCACCATTGAGGAGAGTTTCTACGAATACCTGATAAGGACCATAGGCGAGTTCCAGGTTACAGGAGAGATAGATGACCTTGTAGTGGGCCTTGATGACAGGAATAAAAAAAGCGAATTTACAGAATTTGGGCTTCAGGACCAGATGGAGAAAGAGGCAAGGGCGACACCTGATACGCGGCTTATCTTCCTTAAAGAGGTGGCTACGGTCAGAGAGGCCTTCAAGGACAAGACCTCGGTTTCTCGTTTTAATGATCAGGATAATATATCTGTAGCTGTACAGAAACAAGCGGACGCGAATACACTACAAGTAGCAAACAATGTAAAAGATATCATTAGGCGATTGAAGAAGGTGTTGCCTAAGGATATAAATATAAATATAGTCGCGGACCAGTCAATGGCGATAAAGGCTAATATACAAGGGGTTCGTGACGCCGCGCTTCAGGGAGGGCTGTTAGCGTTTCTGGTGCTTTTGTTCTTTTTAGGCAATGTAAGAAGCGCGGCTATAGTTGCCTTAAATATACCGATATCCATGATGGTTGTATTCGCGCTTATGTACCTAAGCGGCATAACAATAAATATGATATCATTAGGCGGCCTGGCACTTGGAGTCGGCATGTTGGTGGATAATGGTATAGTTGTAATAGAGAATATATACAGGCACCGGCAGGAAGAGAAGATGCCCCTGAAAGATGCGAGTGTTCACGGCGCAACAGAGGTAAGCGGCGCTATTACAGGTTCTACCCTTACAACCATAGCGGTCTTTCTTCCAATGATATTTGTAATAGGTATAGCGGGCCAGATATGTAAGGACCTAGCGTTTACAGTAACATTCTCTCTTTTAGGGTCATTGGCCGCGGCACTAACATTGATACCTATATTAAGTGCCAAGGTACGTAATATACCGACTGTAGTTGTAGAAGATGAAAAGGGCCTGGCAGGGATGGTTCTAGGGCCTCTGCAGGATTTTACACAGAAGACGCTTACATTTTTTATAAAACATAAATCCATCTGTTTAGGCCTAGTGCTCCTTGTCTTTTTTGGGACATGCTTATTAATCCCTATAATCGATACAGAGCTCCTGCCAAGGGTTGACCAGGGGCAGTTTACCATAAAATTAGAGTTACCTCCCGGAACAAAACTTGATTTTACAGACAGCGTGGTCAAGAGAATAGAGTCATACCTCTTTGAATTACCGGATATAGATAGTATAACAGTAAATATAGGTTCTACAAAAGAGAAGAAGGGCACCGCGCTTCTCGAAACAATGGGTTCTAACCAGGCTCAGATTATAGTTAACCTAAAGCCCAAGGAACAATTTGGAAGGTCAGGAGAAGATTTCCGCGTAGTCTCTGCCTCAGATGTATTGCAGAAGATAAAAAAACAGCTTGGCCCCGAGGACCTGGCAGGGGCAAGTATAGAATACATATTACAGGAATCTGTCTTCAAGTCCGCTTTTCAGGCAGATGCCCCTGTTGTTATTGATGTTAAAGGCCAGGACCTTAGGAAGTTAGGGCGCATTGCAAAGGATGTAGAAGCGCGCTTGGATAAGATACCGGGTATATACAGTATTAGAGATACCATTATAGCGCCCTCTCCAGAGGTTAAGGTAAATGTATTTAAAGATAAAGCGGCAATCTTTAATCTAGCGGTAAGCGATATAGCCCTTATTGCCCAGACAGCTATCAAAGGTTTTGTGACAACAAAATTTAAAAGAGAAGGAGAGGAGATAGATGTGAGGGTCAGGCTGCAAAAGTCTGACCGCGATAATAAAGCAAGGGTGAGGAGGTTACAGATACATTCCCCGTTAGGCATAGATGTTCCACTGGCGGAGCTTGCCTATTTTAGTACCGGAAAGGGCCCGAGCGAGATAAAGCGACAAGACCAGGAGAGGGTTGTTGTAGTGACAGCTTCTATATTGAACAGGTCATTTAACGATGTATCAGCTGATATAGTCTCTATGCTTAAAAAGGTCAAACTTGAACATGGATATTCAGCGGAACTTACTGGAGAGAGAGAACAGATACAGGAATCGTTTTCAAGTTTGCAGATGGCGCTTATCTTATCGATACTTCTTGTATTTATGATAATGGCGTCACAGTTTGAATCTCTATGGCAGCCGTTCGTGATACTTTTTACGATACCCCTCTCAATCATAGGCGTTATATTGATCCTTCTGCTTACGCATACGCCACTTAGTGTAATGGTAATATTAGGGGTAATTGTGCTTGGGGGTATAGTTGTAAACAACGGTATCGTTCTTATTGATTATACTAATATCCTGAGAAAACAGGGCCTGAGTGCGTCCGATGCTGTTCTTATCGCGAGTCGCAGGCGCTTAAGGCCTATCATCATGACAGCCCTTACTACTATATTAGGCTTAGTGCCTTTGGCATTGGCGCTGAATGAAGGCGCGCAATTACAACAGCCTATGGCAATAGCGGTTATCGGTGGGTTGGCAGTATCCACATTCTTATCACTTATTATTATACCAACCTTATATTTAGGCCTTGAAGATATAATACGGTTTCTCAAAAATAAACTGCGCAAAGACAAACCCGGATCCCTGGATTATGAGGATAGAATAAAGCCATTACAAAAAGCGGCCGGCACGACACCTAATAGCGGAATAGATAAGATAATGCCTGGATATTTGAAGAATGATGTTAAAGCTTCTGCTGCGGAGCCAACACATGATATTGTGGAAAAACCCGCGGCAATAGAATACGAAGATGATTTAGGCAAGCCAAAAGAGCGCACCATAGAGCCAAAGAGGTCTCCAAATGAAGGAAGATATGTAGATCTGCCTAAGCTGGAGAAACCCCAAAAGGCTATCGAGTTACCGCAGTTACCGGAAGATAAGAAGGCAGGCAATGTCCCGGGCCAGGATACTACCAGGCTTGATAAGTCGCTTCGGAATAAGGGCTCTGGTTCAATCGAGCCGGCGGATAAGAAAAAAGATAAAGAGCCTTTAGAAGATACCTTATTAAAGATTTCCGATACGTACAAGGGGCAAATCCCACCTATTATCTGGAAGAAGTTATCGCGCAGGCATAAAGGCCTTATAGTTTACCTTAGAGAGCACAATAGGATTACGAGAAAAGAGTATTCTGACAAGTTTAGTGTGTCTGTTCCCACAGCCGCGCGTGACCTTAAACTGCTTCTTGGCAAAGGCATAATTATCGCGAAAGGCCCTGCCGCGGTAGGCCGATATTATATCTTAAATGAGGAGATGTAGTGGGATTGCCAGACCTTTCAGTAAAGAGGCCAATTACTATATCTATGTTCTTTTTGGGCATAATTATTATTGGCTTTATCGCGTTTAGCCGTCTTCCCATTGAGCTTCTTCCCAACTTTAGTTTTGGTGATATCTCCATATTTATCAATATACGCGGCGGTATGCCTCCTGAAGAAGTAGAAGAGCAGGTTACTAAACCTATCGAGGAGGCTGTGGGCACGGTTTCTCACCTGCGCAATCTCATATCAGTATCAGAAGAAGGGCGTTCACGTATAGTGCTGCGGTTTGAGCCCGGCATAAACATGAATTACGCTCTTTTAGAAGTCCGCGAAAAATTTTCACGCATAAGATCTAAGCTCCCGAAACAGATAGAAAAGCCTGTAATCGCAAAGTTTGAACAGCAGGATAGGCCGATAGTAATAATCGCTGTCACAGCTTTAGGCTACACACCTGAGATGCTAAGAAGGATTGTAGATGAGAATATAAAGGACCGTATACTTAGGGTAAATGGCATCGCGAATGTTGATATTGGCGGGGGCAGGGAGCGCAAGATACTTGTTGAGGTTGACCAGCGAAAGCTTCAGTCATATCACCTGCCGATAGGAAAGGTTATAAACGCCCTTAATACAAATAATATCGATCTCCTGCTTGGTTCATATGAGAAAACGCGCGATAAACATCTTATACGTGTCGCAGGCGGCTTTAAGAGTATAGAGGATATCGGGAATGTTGGTATAGCTGTGACGCCAAGCAGGTCGATTATTAAGGTAAAGGATGTGGCGATTGTCAAGGATTCTTATCTTGAGGCCCAGAGTTACGCGCGTGTAAATGTCCTGCCCGTTGTCTCTCTATATATCCAGAAGGAAAGTGAGGCGAATACAATCGCGGTCGCGCGAGGTATACAGAAGGTAAAGGATGAGCTCTTATCCGGAATATTGGATAAGCGTATAAGGCTTATTGAGACCTATAACCAGGCAGATAGTATAAAACAGGCAATTGACGGCGTGAAGAAGACACTGTTATGGGGCGCGTTATTCGCTATCCTAGTCTTATGGTTTTTTCTAAGAGATATGCGTTCTACTTTTATTATAGCCGCGTCTATTCCTGTATCTGTGATAGCTACCTTCATGTGCATGTACTTTTTTAAGATAACACTAAATATCATGACATTAAGCGGCCTTGCTATAGGTGTAGGTATGCTTGTAGATAGCTCAGTAGTTGTATTGGAGAATATACACAGGCTTAAAGAAAAAGGCCTCAAGATAAAAAGCGCGGTTATTGAAGGCGCGCAGGAGATGATACTAGCGATAACAGCGGGTACGATAACTACTATAGTTGTATTTTTGCCTATTATATTTATAAGCAAAGACATACGAATACTCTACATGGGGCTCGCTCTTACAGTGACGTTCTCACTTGTTGCGAGCCTGTTTGTGGCGCTTTCATTAGTTCCGATGCTGTCAGTCTATTTGCCGGATATGAATTGGTTCAGGAGATTTCGGCCTAAAAAGCCCTGGCAAAAGAATGTTGAGAAGGTTACAAGGCCGAAACAAAAGCCATTCATAGAAAAATTTAGAAAAAAGTACAGGTCTCTTTTAACGCAGAGTTTGCGTAACCGTTATTTATTGGTTATTATTACGATAGTATTGTTTTGCGGTGCCATATATCTCTTGCAGTTTCACATAGAAAAAGAGTTTGTCGGTACAGCACAACAACAGGATTTTACTATATTTGTTGAGTTACCGACAGGCGCGAAGCTTGATATCTCGGACCAGGCTGTCGCGGGCATTGAGGATGTTTTAGAGACCATCCCGGAGATAAAGCAGTTCTCATCCCGCATAGAGAAGTGGTCGTCAAAGATATATGTAAAGCTTGTCCCTCTGGCCCAGAGGACACGTTCTACAAAAGAGGTTATTGATGACCTGCGTACCAGGGTTGAGGATGTTGAGAGAAGATTCCGCGAGGCATTTATCTATTTTGAAGAGGCGGAAGAGTCAGAGACTAATGAGATTATCATTGATATCTTTGGATATAATTACAATAACCTGAATGAGCTTGCAATATCCATGCTGACGAGGATGCAGGCTATCCCGGGGCTGTTGGACCTTAAGATAAGGTGGAGAAAAGGAAGGCCCGAATGGAAGCTGAAGGTAAACCGCCGAAAGGCCTCAATGTATGGGTTTACGGTTGATGATATAGCAAATGTTGTCCACGCCCAAATGAGGGGTTTAAGGGCCACGCTCTATCATGCTGATGCCAAAGAGATAGAGGTTATAGGCAGACTGCAGGAAAAAGACAGGCGCACCTTAGACCAGCTGAGAAAGCTTACGCTTACAGCGCCGGATGGTACTAGCGTATTCCTTGAGCAGGTAGTTGACCTTGAACCAGGTATAGGCCCTAGTAAGATATGGCGGAAGAATAAGTCACGAATGATACAGATAAGCGCTAATCGCGGAAGCCTTGCCTTTGGTACTGCCGCAGAGAAGATACAGGCAGTGCTAAAGGGCCTTAAGCTGCCTAAGGATTATTATTATAATCTTGGTGATAATTACTGGAGGATGATACGTAATCAGAAGGAGTTTTTGGCAATATGGCCACCCGGCATATTATGGATAGTTATAATACTAATATATCTAGTGCTCGCGTCATTATTTGAGTCATATTCACAACCTTTTATTATCATGATAACAGTTCCCCTCGCGGTAATTGGCGTTGCAGCGGCATTATGGATAACAAAGAAGACAATAAACATAAGCGTTCTTATGGGGGGCATTATGCTTGGTGGTATAGTTGTAAATAACGCTATTATGCTTGTTGATTATACCAATCGTCTGGCGCAGCAAGGTTTTTGCTCCAAACGGGCTATTATAACAGCCAGTATAAGGCGTTTAAGGCCGATTATGATGACAACCTGCACTACCCTTTTGGGGCTTCTCCCTATGGCGATGGATAAGAGTGAACAAGCGACCCTCTGGTCCCCTTTGGCAATAACGGTTATGGGCGGCCTTATAAGCTCGACGGTGCTTACCCTCTTTGTTGTCCCTAGTACCTACGTAATATTCCAGGATATAAGACAGCGTTTATTCCCCAAGCCTTCCATATAATTATACATTAGCGCGTCTACCATTAATATTACCCAACCCCTTAAAAGTAAATTTTTTTAATAATTTTACTTGACTTAATACGTGTCGAATGGTATACTTTTGTTGTACATTAAAAAAGTCTTAATAAGATATGTAACAAAGTATGAAAAACATTAAGAAAACTTAGGCATTTTTCGTGTTTTAAAGTGTTATATATAATAGATAGTAGAATCTTGAGGGGGCAAATAGCATGTTTTACACTAATGACAAAGGAAGAATAATATTTAAATGTATAAGTATTATAATTGTCATCTGCTTTTTCTTCCAGGATATATCTTGGGCAACTAATGGTTTGCCATTATGGTCAGTAATAAATGGAAACCGTGTGCTCGAGGCCCGCGAAAAAGACTTTACCAACCTAGCAAAGATAAAGATCCCAAAAGACTACGGAATAATCAAAGAGATCCACAATGCCGGAAGCGATAAGGTTATAATCAATATCCAGGATGCCCATGCTAATCTCGGTGCCCAAGAGTCGATTAACAAGCTTATCGCAGGTCTTGATAAGGATTACCAGCTCAAACTTGTGGCGCTGGAAGGTGCTAAGGGTTATGTTGATGTATCTTCTCTGCAGTCATATCCTGATGATAGCACAAAGAAAGATATAGCTGATTACCTGCTTGAGCGAGGCAAGATAAACGCGGCAGAGTATTACAAGATAACATCATCTTCTAGTATAAAGCTTTATGGCGTTGAAGATGGCTCATTATACAGAGAGAATGTTAAATGTTATATAGATTCACTAACAAATAAAGGCAGTATCCATAAAGCTATTATCACATTAAAGAGGGTGATATCACAGCTTAAGTCCAAGGTATATTCTAAGCAGCTCATAGAGCTTGATAAGAAAAGGCTTAAATACAGAACAGACGAAATATCATTTAAGGAGTATTGGAAATATTTAGGCGCGCAATCCCGCAGGCTGAAGATAGATATATCAGGTTTTGAGAATATCCGTGCTTTACTTGATGCCTCTGAGCTTGAGGATAGGGTGAATTTTGTTGATGCTGAAAAAGAACGCCAGGCATTGATAGAGATACTTACAAATAGCCTTACCGGCGATAAGATGGAACAGCTTTTATCAGAGAGCGTATCGTTTAGAAGCGGCAGGATACAGCCTTCAGTATATCATAACCATTTAAGGGATTATGCCCTGTCATGCGGGATAGACATATCATTATATCCTAATCTATCAGGCTATACAGATTATGTCAATCTTCACGATAAGATTGTATTGGATGCGCTCTTTATAGAACTCGATGAGCTTATAGACAGCGTACAATCCCAATTAATCCGTAATGATGATCAACTTTTGCTCGCTTCTATATCAAAGAGATTGGACATCCTTATAGAAATTTTAGATGCCAAGATTGTAAACAGGGACCTGCAATATTTTAAGTCCCATAGAGCAGATTTTATACCACAGAATATATCCCATGAATTAGCGCCACTAATGGTGAGATACAAGGCAGAGGCAAATCTTGTGCCTGATATGAAGGTTATAGCAGAGGCCCTGCCGCATGTTGAGAAATTCTATGATGCAGCAACAAAGAGAAATGAAGCGCTTGTTAATAATACGCTTAACAAGATGAAGGAAGATAAACGCTCATTAGCGGTGCTTGTGACAGGAGGCTTTCATACAGAGGGCATAACAGAGATACTTAGAAAGCATGACATGTCATATATGGTGGTCCTACCTAAATTTTCCAAGGATGCCCTTGATAGGCCTTACGATGATATTATCCTTAATAAGAAAGAGCCTTTTGAGGAGATACTCTCCAAGGGGGAATATTATCTTGCGGTTGCTAATGCTTTCAGTAACCTGCTGCCCATAAATGAGAGTTATGCGGCTTTAGGAACAGGTTTTGTATTGGGCCGTCCGGATGAAAATAATGTTGATAAATGGGCTGATGTATGGCTTAAGTTTGAAAGGGAGATTGAAAGAGCAGGTGAAAAGCCCGGGCAAATGACTCCTGAAAATCTAAGGCATTTAGCAGAAAGCGCCAGATATGTACCATTATCAGAGAATGAATATTATATAGTCTTGGAAGCCGAAGACGAAGAGACAAGTGTTATAAGTGTCTCTTACGGCAAAGACGCAGAACTCCCTGAGATAAGCGCGGTAGTTGGCAAGGAGAAAGCAAGGGTAGTCTTAATGGAGCACGAGGGCGGTAAACAGGATCATATATCTACTCAAGCAGAGAATTTTGAGCAGAAAAGAGAAGAACTCCTTGCAGGAATAGAACAGGATAAGATATCAAGCGATATCTTAAGACAGACAGAACAGATAAATAAGCAGCTTCGCGACAAGGTACGTGAGTTACAGGCGATAAAAGGTGAGCCTGCTTATGACATAAAATTGCAGAGGTTAGAAAAGATCTATGGAGAGAACCGGGTAAAGATCGCTATTAAGGAAGCCCGTATTGGCGTATTTATGAAAACATCTTCAGGAGGTGTGGACAAGGACAAGTCTCGAATACCGCTTTTGTATGATAAATTTCAGCCTGAGGAAGCATTAATAGTAGCAGGTTTAACAACATTTGTTATATCTGTTACTTTTGCTAGCAGATTTTTTAATCAAATGAATAAATGTTATGTAACTTTAGGTGAAGATAGCTTTTTTGTTTCTATAAATAATAATTCCAGGGAAGCGAAAGACAGATTTTATATCAGGCCTGTAATGAGAGAAGAGATGCGTAGCGAAGAAAGTAAGGGAATGTTTCATGTTCCAGCGGATAAATGGTTTCAAGATTGGATGAGTATATTTTATAAACAGGGTAACCAGCGCAAGGTTAAATATACACTTGATAATTTAAATGTTTTAATCGATTATGTTAAATTTCCTGGTAATGCTAATAATGCAAGACCAAATATAGTAAGAGATATTATATGGGATTATGAAAAAGTTATAAGCCAGTTTGCTCAATCATTTTCGTTTAAGGTGAAAAGCGCATTTGAAGAACAGATACAGAATAAGCTAGAAGCTATTAATAAGAATCCATCCGCATATCAACAAGGCATAGATAGGTTGTATTATATGTATGGCAAGGACATGGTAAATAAGGTTCTTAAATCTTTATCAATGCTCAATACAGCTGATATTGCAGGTACAACTAATACAGAAAAAGCATCTTCTTCAGGTAAGTCTAAATCCATGTTTTTAAAAACTGCTGAGGAAATTCTTAGGCAGACCGGTGTTAAACCTAAAGAAGGTTTAGATGGTATCTTAAAAACAGAAATACAGTCTCTTCTGGCAGGAGGTATAAGCCCGTCAATAAGTAGGTTAAGGATTCAGATTGATGCTGCTAAGAATATGGTTAAAGGGGTTATGTATCTCATACCAATGGGTTTTGGAAAGAGCCTTACCTTCAGGCTGGCAAGCTTTATGCTTGCTAAGAAGATGGGCTATAGCTTAAAAAATAATAAAGG
>CAZGAS010000005.1:39272-43084 GCA_964523875.1 uncultured Planctomycetia bacterium
CACGCCGCATTAGAGGCAAAAGAAGGCGTAGAGGTCCAGCCTGAGAATGTCACTACAAATACCATGATGCTTAAAGGCTTCTTAAGCAGCAGTTTAATCGATAAAAAATTCGCTGGGGCAAGTGGTACTATGGATAAGGAGTTTATGGGGCGCGTTCACGATAAAAAGGTCGAAGAGCCCAAGCTTGAAAAAGAAGATATATCCAAGCGCGAAGACAGGATCAGGATGTATAAAGCCGAGGTTACCAAGTGGGAAGGTTTTTATAACGATATCCTGGAAAGGATCAAAAACAAGCAAGCTGTTCTGATAAACGCGCAAGAGGGCATGCCTGATAAGATAATAGAGGAGATACAAAAAAGATACAAAGAACAATATGGAGAGGATGAATATAGACAGCGTTTCCCAACAGCGCGAACTAATGAAGAGCTTGATATACGCGTATTTAACGCCACATCATTAACAGACATAAGCGAAATAGAAAAGAACGCAGGCAAGCCAGGTGCTATAACTATAGTAACAAATCGCGGCACAAGAGGCCTTGATGTAAAACAAGATACAAAGGCAGCTGTTATAGAAAAAGGCCTTGATGAGGCAGCGGCAAAATTGGTAGAAGACGGTGTATATTCATACTCAACATATATCCACGAATCAAAGGCAACAGATACTCAATTCCGGGGCAGGATAGCGAGATTACCTGGTACAAGAGGTGTATGGACAGCATACTGGTCATGTGAAGATGAGATATTTGTAAAGCACAAAGACAATCCCAGTGTCAAGACAGCTCTTGCGTCATTGCTGCATGAGATTGCGATAGTCGGAGAACCTATAGATGCTGATGATAATAGAGAGCCTGTGAATATAGTAAAACTTATAGGCGCTCTTAGAGATTCTATAACAAGTTCCCAGATAGAGCAATTTAAGCAGGATGAGCCGTTTGAAGAGGAGATAGAGAGAAGAAAATCCTCTATCAAGGTATTGAGAGAGGCCGTATTAAACGAAGATTTTGCTAATAAGGGATTGAATCAATTTATACCTGGGATAGAAAAACTTGCTTCTAATATCCGGGATATGCAGAACCGTGAAGCTATGGATGCATTCAGGATGGGAGTACTTGCTACATTTGATGAGGCCTTATCTATGTACCTGGACCCTGTACTTGACGCGCGCAGCAGGTTGAGCCATGAGATGCAATCCGCTAAATGGAAGGGTGTTATTACTCAGGCAAAGCCGGTTGTAAATTTCAGGACTATATCAGAGGTAGCATATGAAAAGGCTATGAGATATATACAGGATGCTGATGTATCTAAAATGGCATTGGAAGCATCCCAGATCAGTAAACAGACTCCGCCTTCTGCTTTTGCCCGCCGTGCCCGTGATGCGCTCGGCAGGGTGCGCAAGAATATAGCAGGCGTGTTATTAGCAGGCTCCATTATAGGTACGGGATTATGGCTTCTTGGTAAGGTAATGGCTGTGTTTCATCTTGTAGGCATGATTATGGCAGGTAATACAGCTCTTCTTTCGCAATCATTATTAATTAAATCAATATTAGGATTATCCACACTACTTCCTGTTGCCGCATGGATCGGCATAGCCGCGTTTATTATTATAGCGGGTATCACGCTCTCCCAGACACATCTCAAGCTTTTCAATCAGGTGTATCAGGAAAAGATGATGACAAGCCTTGGGCTTGTTGTGCGCAGAACATTTACCAGGCAAGAGCTTGGTAGGGCTATATTGAGCATACCTGTTACCGCGCTATCCATGTTAGCCTCTGCCGCGCCCTTAGTATCTATATTTACATTAATCTCAGCGGCAGTCTTTCCAGCGGCTGCTACATTGTTAATACCAATAGCCGTTATAATAGGTGCTGCGGGACTCATATCTATTGCCATACTTGTAAATCCTATTGCATCAAAACAACTCCAATCTGAAAAATTAAAACAGCCCGGTGATATAGCCCGCGGCATGCGTTCTCTCTCCTTTGGCCTTGGCGCGGTTTCCATAGGCGTCGTGTCTGTGATGTATATTTCATCTATTGCAGGTATATTGATCCCTGTTATAACTATTATACTTAGTACTATCATATCTAAGGGGGTGCTTGCGAGGTTTTATGATAATAGGCTCGAAAGCGCATACTCCGCGAAAAAAGCCAAGAGGATAGGCCTTGAGTTATCTCCATTGATATTCGCGGGCCTAGCAGGGCTTGCGCTCTTGATAAGCAGTAGCGCTACAGCGTTTGCTGTTACTACATCTATATTTTCAGCGCCCCTTGCTATAATGGCTATTCTTTATTTTGTAGCGCTGCCTTATATGTCATCTCGTTTAGGGCGCGTGGAATCCGAGGCAGTCGGTTCCGGGCGTAAAGGCACCGCGATAAAAGAAGGATTGCAGGCAGGTTTTACAAATATTCGAACCCTTTGGATAGGTTTCGGAGCGTTAACTGCGATTACAGTCAGTGCGATGATGTTTATTGGAACCCTTCCTTTATGGGGTGTTGTTATTGCTGGAATTGAGGCCTTTGCTATATCTACAATAGTTATAATGTCAATATCCAGGTTACGTGCCAAGCGCGCTAAGGGAGAAGAGCTTAAAGGTATTCAGGGAAAGATCGCGGAATACCTTACAGATAGCAGAAAAGCTACGCAGGCGCTTATGGCAACTACGACCCTTGCTGTAGCAGGGCCTGCTCTTGGTTCAGGTGGAATGCTTGCCTCTGTTGCTCAGGGCACGTATTCTCAGTCAGCCAATCAGCAGCTTATAAATAATTTGAGTACCTTATTAGCTCCTTTCGGGATATTGCAAGATGAAAAGACCACTAAAGAGATCCAGAATGATATAGTGTCTGTTAAGAAGCAGATAGAAGCAGAAGAAAAGACATTAGAATTGAGCTATGCACAAGGCCCTACTATACAGGCATTGAAGGCCCAGGAGATAATACGCGAGAGGATAGCTGGATTGCAGGCAAGGCTTGGTGGATTAGAAAAAGAATTAGCCAAGGCATTCAAGACAGAGCTTACAGGTGCAACTGGAAAGAAGCAAATAATACGCATGTCAATACCTAAACAGCCCAAAACCCCAAAGCAGACAATTGTACCTTTACCACCAGCTGAGCTTATGATTAAAAAAGCTCAACGGCTAGGTATTAAGCCTAATGAAGACGGAAGTTATTCTATACCAGAAGGATTGGCAAATACAATAGTAGCGGAATATCTTGCTGCTATACAAGAAAACTTTAAATATTACAAGGTTCCTTCTGGTCTTAAAGGGCCTCGATATTTTGAAGAAGTTGTAGAAAGAATAAATGAGCAATACCCTAATTCTACAATAATTGAGACGCATCTTAATTCCAAAGATTTTATTGGGTTGTTTTATCATGATAAAGAAGGCAAAACTATTTTGTTAAGGATTGATAGGGATGGCCAAGTCTATGCTGTACCATGGAAGGGTCCAGTATCAAATATTTTAAATAATGAAAAAGCGGCTTTATTGGAATTCGGTTCCACAAAACAATTTGCCAGGATTGATGCTCAAGAGTTTGAACGACGTTTAAAGAAGGCGCATACGCTTATAAATTATTATAACAAGAATGTATTAGCGTTAAAAGATGACGTTAATATCGTAGTAATCCCCCCGGGCCACGGTGGAGAAAACTACAGAACCTCTTATTATCATGACCCTAACTTCGATCCTAGTACAGGTATAACAGTAAATATTCCTCTACAAAAGATGAGAACGCTGCGATTAAAACAGGCAAAGACAAAGGTAGAGAAAAAGGTAAAGGAAAAGGAAAAGGTAATTGCACCTCCACCACC
>CAZGAS010000006.1:0-42944 GCA_964523875.1 uncultured Planctomycetia bacterium
TGCATGCCTAATCCACGCCGCCAGCGTTCGTTCTGAGCCAGGATCAAACTCTCCAGTTTGAAATTGAAAAGTTTAAAGTCAAAGGTTAATAAAATTAACCTTTGGCTTTATCCTTATTTTTTTGTTTTCGTCTGTCTGCGTTTCAGCAAACAGAGCATTGCACAAGTGGTTTCTCATTATCGCTACCATATATCAAATCTTGCTTCGCAAAAAATGATACAGGGCAATCTTAAATTTAAAATCTAAGATTGGCTTTTTGGCTATCCAATTTTCAAAGAACTATATTAAAAGTCAATAGGCAAAAAAAGGCATCGAGACGATGCCATGTTATCCATCCTCTTTAATATCTATTTATATTTTATCAAATAAGCTTCTTAGTCAAGAAGCTCCTCCACATTTTTGGCGGTAAACGGAAAAATCTCCTTCCGCCAAACTATATATTAATGGTATTAAGCTGTGATGTATTTACTTTGAGGTTCACATAAAATAACACAAAGAAAGAATGTTGTCAAGTATTATTTTTGCATAATTTACGCGAATAAAAGAGTGTAAATTATATGCAAAAATTATATACTGAGGATACAAAGTATCCGAAGGATCTAAGTGCTGGATTCTTCCCCTTCACTACGTTCAGGGCCAGAATGACACGGGTTATCATCTAATTTGAACCTTTAAAAATCTTCTCTTGCCTACCTGGATTATCATGCCTTCTTTTGGCATAATCTTAATATTCACGTCCTGAATCTTTTCACCATCCACGCTCACTCCTCCCTGTTCCATGAGCCGCCTTGCCTGGGAAGATGTAGCGGCAAGCTGGGACTTCTTAAGAATATCCCAAACAAATTGTTCCAATTCCACGGTTTTATAAATCGGCATCTGGGCAGGATGGTTCCCTTTTTTAAATACGTTATCAAACTCTTCCTGAGCTTTTTTCGCGTCTCGGCTGTTATGATATATAGTTATAATCGTTTCTGCCAGACGCACCTTCGCGTCTTTCGGATTAAGAACACCTGAAAGAGCGTCTCTCTTCATGCTAGTAATATTGTCCATAGAAACATCCGTAAGCAACTCATAATACTTCCACATAAGATCATCTGAGATAGACATAATCTTGCCAAACATCTCCTTAGGGGCCTCTGTTATGCCTATATAATTCCCATAGGACTTTGACATCTTGCGAATACCGTCTGTACCTTCCAGTAACGGCGTGGTAATAACAACCTGCGGATCCTGCCCGTAAGCGGACTGGATATCCCTGCCTACTAATAAGTTAAACTTTTGATCATTGCCACCCAACTCAATATCCGCTTTTAACGCAAATGAGTCATAACCTTGTAAAAGAGGGTAGAGAAACTCCAACATGTTTATAGGTTTATGCGTCTTGTACCTTTTGGAAAAATCATCTCTCTCCAACATTTGTGAAACAGAGTATTTTGACATCAATTCCGCTATCTTTACACCATCCATAGACCGCAGCCACTTGCTATTAAAGCAAACCTTGAGCCGTTTCATATCCAGGATTTTAGAAACCTGGTCTTTATATGTACCAGCATTTTCTGCTACCTCTCTCTCTGTAAGACGAGGGCGTGTCTTGGAGACACCAGAAGGGTCACCAATAAGACCTGTATAATCACCTATCAAAAATATAACAGTATGGCCCAGATCCTGAAAGTAGCGCATCTTCTTCAGCAAAACCGTATGGCCAAGATGTATATCAGGCGCGGTAGGGTCAAAGCCCGCTTTTATAATAAGCGGCCTTTTCTCTTTTTTGGATTGCTCAAGCTTTAAGAGAAGCTGTTTTTCATTAATAATCTCAACAGTACCTCTCTTGATAAGCTCTAATGATTTATTGATATCCATTATCTTAAAGCTTAAGGATTAAGTCACTCGCCAATATTAGTAGGTGGCTCGCTTTAAGAATTAAGCATATAACTTAATTCTTAATACTTATTCCACTCCTTTCATACTAAGGCCTATCTTTCGTGTTTCATTATCGACCTTAACAATCTTGGCCTTAACCTTGTCACCTATCTTATATTTTTCTTCCAGGTTTACTGAAGGCTCATCAGAAAGCTCGGATATATGAATAAGACCGTCAAGATCCTTAGCAAACTCTATAAAGATACCAAAACTGGCTATCTTAGTAATAACTCCCTCGACAACGGTATTTATAGGATAGGCCTCTACATACTTAGACCAGGGATCCTCAGCAAGCTGTTTGATACCAAGAGCTATCTTCATATTCTCCTGGTCAACTGATAGAACAAGGGCCTCTATCTTCTGCCCCTTCTTCAGGACCTCGGAAGGATGAGATATCTTTTTTGTCCAGGATATATCTGAAACGTGAACTAATCCATCGATATTCTCATCAAGTTCCACAAAAGCTCCGTAATCAGTAAGGTTTTTAATCTTCCCTTTTATGTGAGAACCTTCTGGGTACTTTACAGGCGCGTCAAGCCATGGATTCGCCTCAAGTTGTTTAAGGCCCAGAGATATCTTCTGATTCGGCATATCTGTGGATAAGACAAGCGCTTCCACGATATCGCCTATAGCCAGGACCTCTGAAGGGTGATTAATCCGCTTTGTCCAGGATATCTCTGAGATATGTATCAGGCCCTCTATACCCTTTTCAAGTTCAATAAAGGCACCATAAGGAACGAGGTTAACTACCTTACCCTTTACATTAGACCCAACGGGATATTTCGACTCAACCTCTTGCCAGGGATTCGGTGTTTTCTGCTTTAGACCTAAAGATACCTTCATGTTCTTCTTATCAAAATCGAGTATTACAACCTCAACCTCATCGCCAACCGCAAGAACTTCGGAAGGATGGCTTATTCTCCCCCAACTCATGTCGGTTATATGTAACAGACCGTCAATCCCGCCAAGGCTTATAAAGGCGCCGAAATCTGTTATATTCTTAACTGTACCCTTTCTTAGCTGGTCCTTTTCAAGCTCTTCAAGTATCTTCTGTTTCTGCTGAGCTCTTTCCTGCGCGAGCACTTCCTTCCTGGAAACAACTATATTCTTACGCGGTTTATTTATCTTGATTATCTTATAGTCGAATTCTTTCCCAAGTAAGGTGTTCAGGTCTATCGGGCCCCTCAGCGTTGACTGGCTAGCAGGAAGAAAAGCCTCAACACCTATATCAACCATAACCCCGCCTTTTACTTTGCGCATTGCTTTTCCTTTTATTACATCACCTTCGTTGTAATTATTAAGTATCTTCTCCCATCCTGCTATCTTTTCAGCCTTGTTCTTTGACAGAACAACCATGCCGTTCTCATCTTCTACTGACTCAAGTAAAACATCTATCTCATCTCCAACTTTCACATTTTCCGAACCGCCAAATTCCTCGAGAGATATCAGGCCCTCAGATTTATAGCCTATGTCTATGACAGCATCTCTCTTGCTTATAGCAATTACCTTACCCTTTATTATCTCGCCTTCCTTTAAGTTCTTTATACTTTGATAGTACGCATCCTCAAAAGAACCCGGTACGGCACCATCCTTTGGGGCTTCGAGATTTTCTTTATCCTCAAGATTATTCTCCAGCATATTACTAGTTCCTCCTTATTATATTATTTTTTTTAATTTTTTTACTACTTTTTCTACAATATCCGCAGGGGTAGAAGCCCCGCTTACTATCCCAACCAAGGATTGAGCCTTTAACCACGCGGGCCTTAGCTCCTTCGCTGTTTCAATATGGTATGTCTTCGTGCCCTGATCTTTACATATCTGGGCAAGGTGCCTGGTATTAGCGCTTATCTTGCCCCCAACAACAAAAACCATGTCTACCTTCTTTGCCAGTGTCTTTGCCTCTGTCTGCCTCTGGACTACATCATTACATATAGTATTAAATACACGGTACTCTAAGCAATCAAGCTGTAATATAGATTCAACTATCCTGAAAAACATATCGCGCGAAAGCGTTGTCTGGGCTACTACAGCTATTTTATTATCTCTGAGACTTGATCTGGCCAGATCCGCCTCACCTGTCACTACCAAGGCCCTGACTCCCGCAACTTCAAGCAGCGCCTTGACCTCAGGATGGTTTTTCTCTCCCACTATAATTATCTTGTAACTCTCTCTTTTAAGCTTTGTAACAATTGCATGCGAACGTTTTACAAAAGGACAGGTCGCGTCAAGCATATCAACAGAGAGTTCTTTTGCTTTCACTTTTAAGCGGGGCGACATACCGTGTGACCTTATAATAAGAGATGAGCCTTTTGCTTTTTTTATGTCAGAGATAACCTCGAGCCCTTTACCGGATAGGTCTTTTACAACAGAAGGATTATGAATTATAGGCCCAAGAGAATACGCTCTCTTGTGTTTTACTAAAAATTTCTCAGCTGAACCAACAGCGCGTTTTACGCCAAAACAGAATCCTGTATGGCGTGCCTTGATTATTTTAAGCTTTTTTTCTCTCAAAAAACTCTTCTCTCCTTGTTCCAGCTTAAGACGTGGTATATAAATAAAGCGTAAAACGCCTATTTTATATATCCAGCGATCTTATCAACCACCTCATCTATATTAAGATGCGTAGTATCTATATACATAGCGTCGTCGGCTCTTAATAAAGGCGCTATCTCGCGTGTCATATCCTTGCGATCTCTTATCTTAAGGTCTCTGTCTATATCGTCAATTTTAACATTCTGGCTCTTTTCTAATAACTCCTTATATCTCCTGCTTACCCTCTCATTAAAATCCGCGTCGAGATAAAACTTATGTGTAGCTTCAGGAAATACAACCGTTCCAATATCTCTCCCCTCAAAAACACACCTACCGCGTTTTCCAATTCTGCGCTGGCCCTGCTTCATAACCTCTCTTACCCCTGCCGCTTTGGCTATATAGGAGACCTGTTTCGTAAGCTGGGGCGTTCGTATTAATAACGCTACATCCTCGTTATCAAGCATTACCTTTATTCCGTCACCATTACCGGTATCCTGCCTGATATCCAATGCAGTCTTCTCTGCTAACGCAACAAGGGCCTCTTCATTGTTCAGATCAAGGCCTTCTCTTACCGCCTTTAATGTAAAGGCACGGTACATAGCGCCTGTATCTATATAATCAAACTTAAGCTTGCGAGCTAAGAGACACGCTATTGTACTTTTACCTGACCCGGCTGGCCCATCGATAGCTATTATATTATCCAAGCATATCTCTCTTTCTTTTTCCCAACGTCAGGCGCTTATTTAAAGAAGTTCTTCTCTTTTTCATTATGTCGCCCTTCAAGGCATTGAGATGTTTCTGAAAAACCGTTACTGCCTTCAATAAGCTCTTATTGTTTTGAATGAAGATCTCTTCCCACATACTCGGATTACTTCTGGCGATTCTTGTTGTATCCTTGAATCCGTTTCCCGCTATTTTAAGATCTTTTGCTACAACAGTATTGCAAAGCGCGTAAGCTATAAGATGCGGCAAATGGCTGATATCAGCTACTATATTATCATGGAATTTTGGGCTCATGAGCCTTACATCCGCGCCAATATTTATCCAAAAACTCTTTATCCTATCCAAGGCTTTTTTATCTGTATGTGCTGTAGGGGTCATGATACAGATACTGCCCCTAAATAACTCGGCATCGCTTGAGAATACACCAGTCTGCTCGGAACCAGCTATAGGATGCGTTCCCACAAAAAATATACCTTTAGGCAGGCATCTCTGCGCATTGCTGACTACCTTCTGTTTTGTGCTGTTTACATCTATTATAATAGCTCCCTTTTTAGCGTGCCTGGCTGCTTCTCTTATTTTTATCTCTACCTTATCAACAGGTGTTGCGATAATAATCAGATCTGAATCCTTAACACCCTGCCTTAAACTTAGTGTACCGATATCAACAGCACCCCTTTTTATAGCCTTATCAATTGAAACCTTGCGCCTGCCTATGCCAATAACTTTAGAAGCCAACTTATTCTTTCGCGCAGCTAATCCTATTGAACCACCTATGAGGCCTACGCCAATTATCGCTATTCTTTCAAACATTAACTTTATCCCATTCTCTATTAAGGCCGCGCATGGAGACTAGCTTATATATCCCTGCCAACTGCTTTTGCCACCAAGTTTAAACTTTTCATCATTGCTGTAAATTTTTCAGGAAGCAGTGACTGCTCGCCATCTGAAAGCGCCTCTTCCGGTTTTGGGTGAACCTCAATCATCAGCCCATCAGCGCCTCCGGCGATTGACGCCTTAGCTACCGGGCCTACAAGGCCCCATTTTCCTGTCGCGTGACTTGGATCCGCAATAATAGGCAGGTGGCTAAGCTTTTTTGCAAGAGCTATTGCGCTTATATCCATGGTAAATCTTGTCGCGTCCTCAAATGTCCGTATACCCCTCTCGCACAATACTACATTAAAGTTGCCACTTGAAAGTATATATTCCGCTGACATAAGCCACTCCTTGACAGTGGACATCATCCCCCTCTTAAGAAGAATCGGTTTCTTTGATAAACCAACCTCTTTTAAAAGATTAAAATTCTGCATATTCCTCGCGCCTATCTGTATCATATCTGAATAACGCTCAACAAGATCTATATCCCGTATATCCATAAGCTCTGTTACAACAGGAAGGCCTTCTTCTTTCCCTACCTGATGAAGATATTTCAATCCTTCCTCGCCCAGACCCTGAAAAGCGTATGGAGATGTCCTTGGCTTAAAAGCGCCCCCTCTTAAGATATTCGCACCCGATCTCTTGACCGCCTTGGCTATTTTAAAAAGCATATCGTAGCTTTCTATAGAGCAGGGACCTGCCATAACAGTAAGGCGTTTTGCGCCTATCTTTACCTTGCCAACAGAGACTACTGTCTTTTCATGTTTAAACTCGCGAGATACCAGCTTATAAGGCGACATAATAGCCATGACTTTTTCAACACCCGGAAATACCTCCATAGGCTGCGCTCTTAATATATCCTCTTCACCTATAGCGCCTATTATAGTCCGTTCAATACCTCGCGATATCATGGGTTTTAGGCCCAATTTTTTCAGCTTTGCCGTAACGTGCTTTACTTGTTTCTCAGTAGCGCTTTGCTTGAATACTATAATCATTATCTCTTCTCCTGCTAATGCCTACCTTGTAATCTTTACCGTAACAAATTCAAAATAATATCCGGGCCAAATGATAAAAACCTTGCCTGGGCTATTATCATCCTCATGCGACAATCCCTCTTAAGGCCTCTATAAATCTTCTATTCTCCCGCATAGTGCCAACAGTTACTCTCACTGATTTTTTTAAACCGTACGGCTTCATGTCCCTAACAATAATACCTCGCAGCAGTAATTTAGAAAATATCTCTGTGCCGCTCATACCCTTATAAGAAAAAAGTACAAAATTTGCCGGAGCCTCTATCACATCACAACCTAAGTTCTTCAGGTTTTTAATAAGAAAATTTTTTCCCTTCTCTGTCAGCCTCTTTACCTTTACCATGTGAGTAGTGTCATCCAGCGCTGCCAGCGCTGCCACCTGAGCTAACATATTTACGTTAAAAGGCTGGGAGGCTCTCTCCATCCAGGAGGCAAGCTGCTTATTTGCTAGCGCATAACCTATTCTTAGTCCCGCGAGTCCATGTGCCTTTGAAAAAGTTCTAAGTATGATAATATTACTACTTTTTGTATATGTTAGAGTGTCCGCGTAATCACTTGACGAGATAAGCCCTCTATATGCTTCATCTAGCACAACCAGCACATCCTTCGGACATTTGTTAAAAAACTCGCTTAATTCCTTCTTACCTAAGTACGCACCTGTCGGATTATCAGGGTTTCCAAGAAATATAATCTTTGTGTTTTTACCTATAGCGGCCAAAATACTATATGTATCATATTTAAATACCGATATGCCAGAAGGTAAAAGCTCTTTTTTGACAGGAACCTTTACTACCTTTGCGCCTCTGGTGTTAGTGATAATCTTATATTCTAAAAAAGCAGGTTCTGATACAATAACCTCATCCTTCTCGTCTAAGAAGGCCTTGGTTATGATATCAATAATCTCATCAGAGCCGTTACCTACAACTATATTCTCGCTGGTCAGCCCCAACTTTTTAGCAAGCTTTTTTTTCAGATAAAAGCACCCGCCATCGGGATAACGGTTAAGTTTTTTAAGCTGCTTTTTGATAGCCTCAATAGCCTTAGGGGACGGGCCCATTGGGTTCTCATTAGAGGCAAGCTTTATTATGTCTTTAGCCGGAATATTAAACTCGCGTTGCAATTCCTCAATAGGTTTGCCCGGCTCATAGGGCTTTAATCTTATTATGTTCTCTCTCGGTACTATTTTCTTCATCACTTAGTCCTAAAACTGTTTCCAAGTTATCTCGCTTCCGGGTAAGAACCCAGGATCTTTAAAAAACTACAATGCTTCTTAAGCTGCTGAAGCGACTTAGCTATACTTTTATCAGCTATATGCCCTTGCATATCAAGAAAGAAGTAGTACCTCCACGCCTTCTTCTTAGAAGGCCTTGACTCTATCTTTGTGAGGTTTATTTTATTGTTCTTAAACGATGTAAGCACATCATGCAGGGCACCTGATTTATCCTTCATTGAGAATAGTATTGATGTCTTGTCATTGCCTGTACGTTTTTCATCCTGTTTGCCTATAACAAGCAGGCGTGTTATGTTATGAGATGAATCCTCTAAAGAGCGGGCCAATATATTCAAACCATATCTTTCTGCCGCCAGATTACTTGCTATAGCCGCGCGGCCTTTTCCAACAGCGGCAGACATGGCCGCCACCGTTGTACTGGCCACAGGTACTAATTTTGCCTGAGGCATATTCTTCTCAAGCCAATTCCTGCATTGCGCAAAAACCTGTTGGTGCGAATAAACCGTCTTTATAGACGAAATCGTTTTAAGCTTGCTGACAAAGTTGTGCTGTACAGGCAGATACTCCTCAGAGCATATCTTGAGATCAGAGTCCACAAACATATCAAGAGTATGATTGACAGCGCCTTCTGTAGAGTTTTCTACAGGTACAACACCATAGCTTGCCCTGTTTCGCTCAACTTCAGTAAATACATCTTTTATGCTGTCACATTCGAGATAATCTAATGAATGCCCGAATTTTTTAAGCGCTCCGATATGTGTAAAGGTAGCCTCCGGACCTAGATAAGCTATTTTCAACCGGGTCTGGAGCGCTAAGGAGCCTGACATTATTTCCATATATATCGCTTTTACAGCCTTCTCCAGCATGGGCCCTTTATTAGCGTTGATAATTTTTTGGTAAACATCAGCTTCTCTTACAGGAGAAAATTTCGGCTTTGCGCTCTCTGATTTTATCTTACCGATATCAATACTTAATTGGGCGCGCTCATTAAGGTATTTTAATATCCCGCTATCGATCTTGTCTATCTTGCTGCGAAGCGTCTTTAGTTTTTTCATTCTCATTAACCTCCGTTTCTGTTGAGGCATAATCTTTATTCGACAATATCAGGTTTGATGACTCCGGTTTCTGGAACTCCAAGTCCGCGGCCTTAAACTCAGAGAGCACTGGTAACTCTTCAATCGAATTTAATCCAAAATATTGCAAAAAAAGCGGGGTAGTACCATAAATAAATGGTTTTCCCACAACATCCTTTTTACCTACTATCTTGATAAAGCCTTTTTGCTGTAAACTACTTATAACACCATCTACATTCACCCCGCGCACAAACTCAATATCAGCCTTTGTAACAGGCTGGCGATACGCTATTATAGCGATTGTTTCTAAACTAGGGCCCGTAAGGTAACTGCTCTGCTTGATATTATATAACTTTTTCAGCCATCTGCCATAAACAGGGCTTGTTACAAATTGAAAGCCACCTGCCACCTCAGTAATATCAAAACTTCTCTGACTATCTGAATACTCCTGCTTAAGTTCATTTACGAGCTTTCTAATAACCCTAGTATCAACATCGCCTATTATATCTTTTATCTGGCGTGCCGCAAGAGGCTTATCGCTGGCAAATATGAGCGCTTCAATAATCCTCTTCAGCGATTCTTTATCAAGATCCACGGCGCTTGCTTCAGCCTTCTTAGGCTTCAAGTTGGCTTTATCCCGCGTTGGCGTCTGCTGATGGGACTGTTCTTGAGCCTGCTCTTGCTTTACGTTTAGGTCCTGAACTTGTTCAAGATCTGATCTCTGAGCCCTTGTCTCCAGGGGTTTCTGATCCTTCTCCTGACTGCTCTGATCTAAGTGATTCTGCTCCAACATCTTTTTCCTCTTCTATCTTTGGTGGTACAATTCTCTCTGAATTCCTGATTATCTTAATATCACCAAACACCGTATCCTGTTTTACCAATATCTCTTTCATTCTTATAAGCTCAAGTAAGGCAAGAAATGTCGCTATAATATCAATCTTATTTCTTGCCTTATTAAATAACTCCAAAAAATATATAACCGACTTCTTGACAAGGATATGAAATATCTCATGTATCTTATCTGAAACAGTCACTTCATCTTTTACAACTTCGTAAAACTTGTTCTTAGGGACCTCTTTTAAAACCTTGGAGAATGCGGAAAGAAGGTCAAATATGCTCGCTTCAAAATAAAACTTATCTTCTTGGGCGCTATCCTCTATGGGCTGCCTTGTTCCTGGCCTTGAAAAGACCTCTTTCTGATGGGCCTCTCTTGTCTTGAGCTGCTCAGCCGCTTTCTTAAATTTTCTATATTCAAGTAGCTTCTTTACAAGCTCTTCGCGTGGATCCTCTTCGCTCTTCTCCTCCTCCACATCTTCCGGAGGAAGAAGCATCTTGCTTTTTATATGCATAAGTGTTGCTGCCATTACTAAAAATTCACCCGCTATATCCAGATCGAGCATGCGCATCAATTCCATATACTGCAGGTACTGCTCTGTTATTTGAGCTATCGGAATATCCTCTATATTAAATTCGTCTTTCTTGATCAGATACAGCAAGAGATCCAATGGCCCTTCAAATATCTCCAGATTGACTTTATACGTCATCTTATGCCCATAACCTTATAAGTCTCGGTCATTGTCGCATTGGTAACCTCAGATGCCTTCCGCATGCCTGTTTTTAAAATATTCTCTAAATGAGCCTTGTCTTTCAGCAGGGAAGTACGTCTCCGCTTGAAAGGTAAGAGATATTCAATAACCCTGTCCGCTAAGCGCTTCTTGCACTCCGTACATCCTAGCTCAGCGGCCCTGCACCAATGATTCGCGTCCTGTACCAGATCCTTGGCAAATATTTTGTAATAGCTAAATACATTGCATATACCCGGATCCCCTTTATCCAAAAGCTTTATACGCTTAGGATCCGTAATCATGGAAGATATCTTTTTCTTTATAGCATCTTCTGAATCACCAAGCGCTATAAAATTATTATAACTCTTGCTCATCTTGCGGTTATCTGCACCTAAAAGTTTTGGCACATCAGTTAAGAGCGCTTCCGGTTCAGGAAATACCTCTTTGTGCATATTATTAAAACAGCGGGCTATCTCCCTGGTAAGTTCCAGATGCACCATCTGGTCTACACCTATGGGAACAACAGACGCTTTGTAGGCTAAAATATCTGCTGCCTGTAATACAGGATAACCTAAAAACCCATATGTTGTAAGGTCTCTTGTCTTTACCTCTCTTAACTGCTCCTTATATGTAGGGCATCTCTCAAGCCACGAAAGTGGCACCATGTCAGATAATATCATAAAAAGCTCTATATGCGCCTTTACATCTGACTGGATAAAAATAGTGGATTTTTTCGGGTCAATGCCTGCCACGAGCCAATCCGCTACCATCTCCATGATATAGGCCTTCATAGAGGTTGGGTCTTTGTACTCGCTCATCAGAGCATGCCAATCCGCTACCATATAATAACATTCATAGCTATCCTGCAGGCTCCTCCAATTAGTCAGCGCTCCCAGAAGATGACCAAGATGCATCGGACCTGTAGGGCGCATACCACTCAATAAACGTTTTTTCATATTTTTGGTTTTAGACGTTAGATAATTTTGTATTACATCATACCCATATCGTATTGCGTCATAAGTTTTAACTCAATGCGAATTAAAGTTTCCTCGCGGTCTTCTCTATCTCAAAACAATCTATTATATCGTTGACTTTTACACTGGTAAAGTTCTCAAGCTTAACACCGCATTCAAATCCCTCTGCTACTTCCTTTACATCCTCTTTAAAGCGTTTTAAAGAAGCGATCTTACCTTTATATATTGCCTCGCCATCCCTTATCAGGCGACAATTCATATTTCTCAGGACCTTGCCTTTTTGGATAATAGAACCTGCTACAATACCTGATTTTGAAAGCTTCAAGACCGCCTTTACCAAAATTCTCGCGGCGAAGACCTCTTTTATCTCCGGCTCAAGAAGACCTTCCATCGCCGCTCTTATATCAGAAACCGCTTCATAGATTATATTGTAAAGTCGTATATCAACGTGCTCAGCCTTGCCGGCTTTTTCTGCCTCAGGTGTCTTTCGGACATGAAAGCCTATTACAATAGCATTAGATGCCGCCGCAAGTAATATGTCCGATTCGTTAATATCACCTATGCCCTTATGTATAATATTTAAACCCATACTCTTTGTACTAAGTTTAGTCAAAGAATCAGCTATCGCCTCTAACGAGCCTCTGACATCCGCCTTCAAGATAACCTTCAATTCTGTTATCTTACCTTTCTTCATCTCGGAGTAGAGATCTTCAAGAGTAATCCTCTGCACAACAGAGGCATCCTGTTCTTTGCGTTTTTGCAGGCGCATTGAACATATATCTTTAGCCTTTTTTTCATCAGAGACAACCATAAATGGTTCGCCTGCCTGGGGAACACCGTTTAGTCCGAGTATCTCGACAGGTTTTGATGGAGGAGCCGTCTTAATACGGTGTATCTTATCATCTAAAAGCGCTCGTACTTTTCCAAAGTATGAACCCGCGATTACGATATCTCCCTGTGATAACGTGCCATTCTGCACAAGGATTGTTGCTATCGGCCCGCCACCTTTTGAGATCTTCGCCTCAACAACTACACCCTTTGCGGGTTTATCGGGGTTAGCCTTTAACTCAAGCATCTCCGCCTCAAGAAGTATCATATCAAGAAGGTCGTCTACGCCTTTACCTGTCTTCGCGGAAACATTTACAGTAATAGTCTTACCTCCCCAATCTTCTGGCAAGAGGTCTATCTCCGCAAGCTGTTTCTTCACCATATCGATATCAACATCCGGTTTATCTATCTTATTTATCGCTACAATAATTGGTACTTCAGCAGCCCGCGAATGATCTATAGCCTCAATAGTCTGCGGCATCAGGCCATCGTCAACAGCTACAACAAGTACCACAATATCCGTAGCGTGCGCGCCTCGCGCTCTCATAGCGGTAAACGCTTCATGTCCCGGTGTATCAAGAAAACTTATGCTGCCTTTATTGAAAATAACCTCATAGGCGCCGATATGCTGCGTAATACCGCCTGTCTCCTGGTCTGTAACCTTTGATTTTCTTATATAATCAAGTAGTGACGTCTTTCCATGGTCTACATGCCCCATAAAGGTGACAACAGGCGGGCGGTGCTTTAAGGCCGCCTTGTCTTGCTCTTCCTCTATATGTATAGACAGCGTTTCTTCTTCAACAGTCGGTAACTTTTCAAGCTGGTAATGAAAATGCTCTGCAACAACCTTTGCGTCATCTTCACCAATTAACTGATTTATATTGGCAAAAACTTTTATAGCCATAAGTTCTTTTATAACAAGGCTTGCGCCAACAAAGATCTTCTGGGCCAGGTCCTTAACAATAATCGGAAATTTAACCTGCACAACTTTAAGGGCTGCCGGATCTTCAGCCTTATGAGAAGCAGGCTTTTCTGGTTCAGAGAGCGCTGTAGGTATTTCTGGCTTCTTTATAGGTGCGGATTGCGCGGGTTTTGCCTCAACACTCTTTTCAAGCGCCTTATCGCTCTTGGCTGGTTTTTCTACTCTCTTCTTCCTGACAGCAGGCTTCTTTGTTGCAGCTGCTTTCTTAGTGGTCACGGGTTTCACCTTTTCAGGCGCTCTTTTTTTTACCTGCTTCTTTTCTTTAACAGGCTTATCTCCCGCGGCCCTTAATGGCCTCTTCGCTGAAGTACCTTTTTTTATATTTTCTATATCCAGAGAGGGCTTTTTCTTAACAAGCACCTTAAGCACCTTGTCCAGCTCTGCAATTGATAGCGATGCCTGGGCAGACTTAGCTGTTATACCAAGCTTAATAATCTGTATTAGCAATACCTTTGATGGCATCTTTACCTTTTTTGCAAGTTCTGATATTCTCAAAAACGCCTCCTCATTCCATTAGATCTTTAGCTGACTCCAGGATCTTTTCCGCGGTCTTTTTGCCAACCCCTTTGATACCTGTGAGATCTTCAAGCTTAGCCTTCGCAATCTCTTCTATAGTTTTAAATCCTGCCTCATCAAGAATTCCTTCTACCTTCGGGCCAACTCCAGGAAGGTCAGATATAGATAAGCAGGACTCCTCTTTTGCCTTTTTCTTGCCATCTGCGTCAGAGTGGCTTTTAATATCAATCTCAAAACCTACCAGCTTTGAAGCAAGTTTTACATTCTGTCCATGCCTGCCAATAGCCAGAGAGAGCTGATCATCTTCAACAATGACCTCTGCCCTCTTATGCTCTGTATCTATCTTTATATAAGAGATTTCCGCGGGGGAAAGCGCTCCTTTTATATACTCTTGGGTATCATCACTATAGCGAACAATATCTATCTTTTCCCCCTGAAGCTCACCTACTATATTCTTTACGCGCTGGCCTCTCATACCAACGCAAGCACCAACAGAATCTACCTTACCATCTTTGGATAGAACCGCTATCTTGGTACGGTCTCCAGGTTCCCGTGCTATCGATTTTATCTCTACAATACCATCACCTATTTCAGGTATCTCAAGTTCAAAGAGCTTCTTAATCATCCCTATATCCTTACGTGAAAGTAGTATGCATGACCCTTTAGGGGTTCTCTCTACATCTACCAGAAAAGCCTTTATCCGCTCGCCCTGTTTATAACGCTCACGCGGAAGCAATTCAGACCTTGGCAATAATGCCTCAGCCTTACCAAGATCAACAATAATATTACCTTTATCAAAACGGTGGACACCCCCTGTAACAATAGTACCTTTCCTGGCATGAAACTCTGTAAAGATAACATCTCTCTCAGCCTCGCGTATCTTTTGTATAATAACCTGCTTGGCTGTCTGTGCCGCGATTCTACCAAATTCCGCTGATTTAATCTCTTTCTCGCCAACAAAGACCTTAATAGCACCTGTTTCAGTATCCATCTTAACATTTATGTCATCTTCAGTATCCTGATTTATAACTTTACGCGCCGCGCTAACTAGAGCACTTTCAACCGCATCTATAAGGATCTCCTTGCTAATCCCCTTCTCACGCTCAATATGCTCTAACACTGATAGTAATTCACCGTTCATAATATTGCTCCTGTTATATTATTCAACATTTAGTAAGTTAAGAATATCAAGAATTAAGCTGTATGTATTAAATATTAAATTGTAACCTGTTATCTAATTCTTAATACTTAATACTGTAGCCTGTAACTATATATGTAACATTGCCTTATCTATTAAAACATAACTTATTGTATGCCGACTATTATTTGTATCTAGTATGTTCACCCCATCTTTGTCTGCACACTCTATCGTACCTCTAATGAGGTTCTGACCATCTACGGACTCAAAAAGCCAGATATCTACGATCTTATCCTGCAATCTCCTAAAATCACTTGGCTTTTTAAGCGGCCTATCAATGCCTGGCGAGGAAACCTCCAGAGAATACTTGCCAGCCATAAGCTCCTTCTCCTCTATACACCTGCTTATCCTCTTATTGAGCCGGATACACTCACCTACTGTAACACCAGTTGGTTTATCTACCAACAGGCTCAATGAAAAGGTTCCATCAGCCTTTTTTAGCGTAATTTCAACGATTTCCACGCCGCTGTCTCTTAATATAGGCTGGATACCGAGGTTAAGATCTCTTAATACATCATTTACCTGCATGGAATAAAAAAGCGGGTAAACATACGTCAACCCACTTGCATTCTCCTTTCACTCCATAATAAATTTGTTAGGAGATTATATAATAATTATACCAACATTGTCAAGCATTTTTTCAGCGGAGTCGAGTGTTGAGAAGATAAATAGTGTTCCCCAAGCTAAGAGTTTCGTCACAACTTGCGCAGGAGCATGAAATTTTCCCAGCGTGAAAATTTCACTCTGGGTTGATGCTCGCTCTCGCATATAACTTAATCAGGGCGAACCTTGCCCGCTCACATCAACAATGTCCTGCGTAAGCTGCAACAAAACTGTCCTGAAAGTCAGCTTTTGAGTAATGGAGCAGAACCTCTTTATTGCGAACGGGCATGGACCCCTGCTGTTTTACAAAGTAAAACAGCAGGGGGAGTGAGCAAGACCATTTTAAGATAGATTAATGTTTAATGAAAAAGTTTCGTGATTGCGGGGAAAAGGTCTGTAAGGGGAGTCTCTATGCGTTCGCCTGTCTTGCGAAGCTTTATCTCTGCTGTCGAGTTCTTAACAGATTTCGAGCCTATCACAACCTGCAAAGGCATGCCAATAAGATCAGCGTCCTTAAATTTAATGCCGGGGCTGATATCTCTATCATCAAAAAGCACTTCCACGCCACTATCTAAAAGCTGTTTATACAATCTTTCTGCCGCATCGACTACTTTCTGGTCATTCATATTAAGCGCTGAAATCAACACCTTATAAGGCGCTATATTCGCGGGCCATATAATCCCATCCTTATCATTGCCCTGCTCTATTGATGCGGCGATAATCCTGTTTATGCCGATACCGTAGCAACCCATAATCAATGGCTTCTCTTTTCCGTCAGAATCAAGAAATCTTGCCTTCATGCTATCGGAATATTTTGTGCCAAGTTTGAATACATGGCCTATCTCTATTGCTCTTTTTAGGCTAACAGGCTTGCCGCATCTGGAACAAGGCTCACCTTGAACTATATAGCGTATATCAAATGTCTTTTTCATGTTAAAGTCCCGCCCTGGAACAACATTTAAAAGATGCCTGTCTTTCTTGTTCGCACCTGCCACACCATTTGTAATACCTGCTATTGCATGATCCGCGATTATATCTATACCCTTAAGCCCATACGGACCTGAGAAACCCAACGGCCCGCCCGTAACCTTAGGTATCATATCCTCATCCGCCAGTAGAAGCTTTTTCGCGCCTAGTGCAGCAATAAGTTTCACCTCGTTTACATCGTGATCGCCTCTTACCAATACTGCCACAGGGCTATCATCCGCAAGATAGATAAGAGTCTTTATCGTAGACTCTGGCTGGCATTTTAAAAACTTTGAGACCTTCTCAATCGTGGTAACACCTGGGGTATCGACCTCTTTTATCGTCGGTATTTGGCCTTCGGCCTTCAATCTTCGTTCAGATTCAGGAAGGCATGCTGCCTTTGCGAGACTGCTCTTATATCCGCAGCCCTCGCATACCGCAACTATATCTTCACCGCTCTCGGACAGAACCATAAATTCCGCAGATTCGCTACCGCCTATAAAACCGGTATCCGCTTCGACTAAGATTACATCAAGCCCACAGGAGTCAAATATGCGCTTGTAGCAATCAAGCATTACTTTATAACTCTTATCAAGCGCCTCATTACTACGATCAAAGCTATAAGCATCTTTCATAATAAACTCTTTGCTTCGTATAACACCAAAACGGGGGCGAGGCTCATCCCTTAACTTAGTCTGTATTTGGTATAATATCTTAGGCAGGTCTTTATATGAGCGTATATGATTTCTTGCTATATCCGTAACTACCTCTTCATGGGTAGGGGCTATAACCATCTCCCTACCTGTACGGTCGTGAAACTTGACAAGTTCATCCCCGATAATGTCATATCTACCCGTCTCATGCCATAACTGGGCAGGCTGTAACCCGGGCATAAGCATCTCGAGCGCGCCTGTATTATCCATCTCCGCGCGTACAATAGCCTCTACTCTCTTAAGTACCCTTACTCCCAATGGGAGATATGAATATGCCCCTGCCGTAAGTTTACGCACCAACCCAGCACGTACCATAAGCTTATGGCTTATCGCCTCCGCATCAGCAGGGTTCTCTTTTACCGTTGGTATAAAAGCCCTTGAATATCTCATCTTCTCACTAAAATGCCTGGTTTTTAGTTACTTGATATTGAGAACCTGCCGCCTAAGTACCCATACCTAAACATTTATTTCCTTTATCAGTTCTCTCACCGCGTCTTTTGATTCTATCTTCCTGAATGCCTTGCCTTTTTTAAACAGCAGACCAGAGCCCCTTCCAAAAGCAATACCGATATCCGCCTCTTTTGCCTCTCCGGGACCGTTTACCTCACATCCCATTATCGCTATTTGCAACTTCTTGTCAGCAACGCGCTGTAAGCTGCGAATTGAAAGTTTTTTCTTGAATTGCCTGACTATCTTTATCAGGTCAACCTGGCAACGGCCACAGGTAGGACACGATATGACCTCATGATAAAAATGCCTTAAGCCCAATGCCTGCAATATCTCTTTTCCGACAAAGACCTCTTCTACAGGATCACCTGTCAAAGAGACCCTTATGGTATCACCTATGCCTTCTGATAATAACGCGCCGATTCCGATAGCGGATTTTATTACTGCCTCCTCGCCCTCTCCTGTCGCGGTAACTCCAAGATGGAACGGGTATTTGCAAAGCACCGCCATTTTTCTATACGCGGTAATAGTGGTAATAACATCAGATGCCTTTAAGGAAATCATGATATCATAAAAGCTCTCTTTTTCAAAAAACTTAATATATCTCAATACCGCCTTAACCATCTTATCAGCAATAGGCGCCGTGCTTTTAGATTTTGGCAGGGAGCCGGAATTAACACCTATCCTTATTGGTATCTTCTTCTTTTTGCATGCCGCGACCAGGCACTTTACGTGTGCCGGCTTATAGATATTCCCTGGATTTAACCGTATGCAATCCACGCCCGCTTTTATCGCTACAAGCGCGAGTTTATAATCAAAGTGTATATCCGCTTCAATGGGCATTGATACCTTACTTTTAATCTTCTTTATCGCCACAGCTGAATCAGCATCTTTTACAGCAATCCTTACAATCTCACAACCAGCTTTCTTTAACGCCTTTATCTGCCTTACGGTAATACCAATATCTCTGGTATCTGTGTTTGTCATAGACTGGATAGAAACAGGCGCGTCCTTACCAATCCTTATATTGCCTAGTCTTATCTGCCTAGTCTTTCTTCTCATCGCTTAAGGATCCATACGGATATATCGTTCCACGTAACTAATAAAAAAAATGCTATTATCAATGTAACCGCTATATATTGAATTACCTCCTGCACCTTTACGCTCAGGGGCCGTCTCCTTATCTTTTCGACGCCAAGAAAAAGTATATGGCCGCCATCAAGAACAGGAAATGGCAGAAGATTAAATATCGCAAGTGCAAGATTTATATGGGCCACTAGATAGATTAGGTATACAGCTCCTACCTTTATCGCTTTTCCCAGAATAACAGCTATGCCTACCGGGCCTGTGGCTGAGCCTTTAAGCGCCACCTTTCCTGTAATAAGATACCATATAAATTTATATGTCAAGGCTGTATTCGCAAACGTCTGGCTTGCTCCAACAACCAGGTGTTTAACAGGGCCGCCTTTGAGCACTTCTACATCCCCAAAATAACTAATGCCTACCTTTGGCGTTTTTATCTCTTTACCAAACAGCCCCTTTGATTCTAAGATAGCCGGAGTAATCACGTGTTCAGATATAACGCCGTCCCGGTCTATAGATATTTTCAATGGCTTGGCATCATAGTCTTTCGATATAAAGTTTAGTACCTGATACCAATATTTTACTTCTTTACCATCAATAGCAGTTATCTTGTCACCTGTCTCTATACCGGATCTGTATGCCGGCATATCTTCTATAACAACGCCTATGCGCGAAGTAGGTACTATAAAAGAAAATATTATAAAGGCAAATATATAGTTTACCGCAACGCCTGCAAAAATTATCCAGAACCTTCTGCCTGGAGGCTGGCCAAAAAATTCCCGCCTATTGGTTGATGGCTTATCCGTTAAATCATCACCCGCCATCTTTACGTAGCCGCCAAAAGGAATGAGGCATATAGCATACTCTGTATCACCTATCTTTTTTGATAATAATACTTTGCCAAGGCCTAACGCAAACCTCTCTACCTTAACACCCATATGGCGGGCCATAAAAAAATGGCCGAGCTCATGAACCAATATCACGATACTGAATACAACTATAACTCCAATAACACTTAACATATAAAACCCTTCTTGTTTTATAACCGGTATTTTGCACGAAATACTTCTCATCTAGCAAAAATCAAAAACCGGTAATCTTTATTAGATAAGCCGCGCACACTCTTCTCTCGCCCACTTATCAGATTCAAATATCTGGTCGAGAGTAGGCGATTCTATGTATCTATGGTTAATAAGAACCTTCTCAATAATCGCGGGTATCTTCAAAAAGCCTATCTTACCATTTAAGAACGCTCCAACCGCAATTTCATCCGCCGCGTTAAGAACCGCTGTAGATGTACCACCAATCTTAGCGGCTGCCATAGCCAATGATAGACAAGGATATTTCATAGTATTCGGTTGCGTAAAAGTAAAATTTTTCACCCCGGAAAAATCCAATTTTTGAAACGGTGTTTTATACCTACCCGGATACGTAAGAGCGAACTGTATAGGAAGTTTCATATCTGTTATTCCCAGCTGGGCTATCACGCTGCCATCAACAAACTCGCACATGGAATGTACCACAGCCTCGGGATGAATCAACAGCTTTATTCTATCAATAGGAGTATCAAAGAGATGATGCGCCTCTATTATCTCCAGGCCCTTATTCATGAGTGTGGCTGAATCAACGGTAATCTTTTTTCCCATTTTCCATTTTGGGTGATTTAAGACCTGATCTATCTTTAGCCTTGAGAAATGAGCCTTTGAAATATTGTGCAAAGAACCGCCGCTTCCTGTTAAAAAAAGTTGGCTTACTTCTGAGATACTTGCCCGGTTTATACACTGGAATATAGCGCTATGCTCACTATCAACAGGGACAAGAACCCCACCCCGCTTCTGTAGCCTTTTCATCACGATGCTGCCTGCCATAACAATAGACTCTTTGTTAGCAAGGCATATATGCTTTCTTGCTTCTATTCCGGCAAGCAATGGATATATTGCCGCGGCACCGGATATTGCTACAATAAGAATATCAACCTTTTTGTGCGAGGCCAGGATATTTAAGCCTTCCGCTCCAGATAATACCTTAAGGTTCCTTTTGCTTAATACTCTATCAAGTTCTTTTGATTTTTTATGATCTACAACAGTCGCATATGAGGGTTTAAATTTTATTGCCTGTTTTTCCAGAAGCCTTATATTCGAGAAAGACGAGAGCCCAACAACATTAAAATACTCTGGAAAGGCCTCAATAACCTTTAACGCATTTATTCCTATAGAACCTGTTGAACCGAGAATTGCTACGTTCTTCATATAACTTAGAACCTATCTTTTGCAACGATTAGGCATATCTTTATAACGGTATGAGCCTTAAGTAAAAATAAAATATTGGCGTAGTAAATAGAAGGCTATCAATAAGATCAAGCATCCCCCCTAATCCGCGGAATAGAGACCCGGAGTCCTTTACCTTACAATCTCTTTTAATAAGGGACTCAGAGAGGTCTCCCACCTGACCTACCAGGCTTAAAAGCACACCTATTACACATATATGTGTAATAGAAACAGCGGGCAATAACCCTTTAAACGCAATAGCTACAATAAAGCTTACAATAGAGCCCGCTACCGCCCCCTCAATAGACTTCTTAGGGCTTATACGGGGAATCAGTTGATGTTTTCCAAAGAATGTACCTATAAAATAAGCCGCGATATCACCGGATTTTGTTACCAGTAAGAGATAGAGTATCAGAAACCTTCCGTCCATATTAAGCGGCGGCAGAATTCTCAGCTTTATCGCGAATGAAAATAACCACCCTATATAAAATACACCAAAAAATGTAGTCGCTATACCTACTAAGGCATTCTCCGTTTTGCGTCTCGCTATTTGCAGTAAAAAGACACAAAAGCATACTGCCGCGATAAGCACAAACTCCACTTCCGCGCTGGATCGAAATTGCAGATAAGTGGTTATAGGGATAAGACAACCTATAATAATACCAAAATACCGGTATATGGGTATACCTTTTTTGGAGACCATATTGAAGAATTCATAAAGCCCTATACCTACTGCCGCGACAATAGCTACAGCGAATATCCATATAGGTAAAATAAATATCAGTAACCACAAAAATAGAATTAATAACGCGGAATTTATTGTTCTGTAACCTAGCATTACCTTCCCCCAAAACGCCTGTTACGTTTCTGGTAAACCTTTATTGCCTGAAAGAGCTCCTCTTTTCTGAAATTAGGCCAAAGAGTCTTTACCACTAATATCTCAGCATATGATATCTGCCAGAGAAGAAAATTACTTATCCTGAACTCCTCACTTGTCCTTATTAACAGATCTACTTCAGGCAGGCCCTTAGTGTATAAGCAGCTGCTAAAGAGTTTCTCGTCAATATCATCAGAGGATAACATCTGCTTCTCGGCTCTCTTTACAAGCTCTTTTGCCGCGTCTATTATCTCCTGCCTGCCGCCATAATTCAAAGCAAGCGTAAGAACCATCTTTGTATTTTTCGATGTCTTTTTAATAATATCCAACAGCCTCTCTCTAACCTTATCAGGCAGTCCATCAAGCCTACCTATAGCATTTAATCGTATTCCGTTATTTTGTAATTTTTTATATTTCTTATCAAGATAGTTATGCAGAAGGTTCATAAGGCCGTTTATCTCACTGCTTGAACGCTTCCAATTCTCAGTAGAAAAACTATAAAGCGTTAAGGCCTCTATACCTATCTTCGCGCATTCCTGTGTAATGATATCAACACTCTTTACGCCTTCGCGATGGCCAAGTATCCGCGGCAAATGTCTTTTCTCGGCCCATCTGCCATTTCCATCCATTATTATAGCTATATGCCTGGGAAGATTTAGTTTGTCTATCATATTATGTAAATAAACACTTGGAACAAATAATTTAGGTGTTCAATCTCAGATTACCGGTTATCGCTTAAACACCTAGTATCTAATACCAAACACCAAGAAAAAGCTGTATAGGAATTTTTTATATCCCTATACTATCAATTAAGATGGTTTCGATTCGATTGGGAGACTCCCGGCAGAGACCGCGTCTTCAAGCTCTTCTATCTTTTGCGAAAGCTGCCTATTATTAAGCCTTTCTTGTGTAAGCTTGTTTCTGGTCTTTTCCAGCTCTGCCTGTTCTTGGGCCAATTCCAACATAGCAGTATTTAACTTCTTTGTTAACATAGTTACCTTAACCGTCAACCTATTAATCTCTTCTGTTAACTCTATATTTTTATTATATATAACATTTGCCTTGGAATTTAAGGCAAAGAGCGATAAAAGCAGGGCCAAAAAGATAATCGCTGACAAGATAAGCGCTATTTTAGAATGTTTCAAGCTGAATCCCATTATTTTATATACTCTACATCTTCTTCCACTTCTTCATATTCGACTGCTGTTTCCGGAAGAGGCTTGATTATAATCTCTACTCTCCTATTTGACTGCCTGCCTTCTTCAATATCATTCGATTCAACAGGCCTATATTCACCATAGCCTGTAGCCGAAAGCTTGGTAGGCATAAGCCCGCAATCATCTTCTAAGTAATGCAATACGCTTGTCGCTCTTGCTGTTGAAAGCTCCCAGTTTGATTTCCAGCCTGAATATTTTATCGGCACATTATCAGTATGCCCCTCTACCCCGATCTCATTTTCCGCTGTCTCTTGTTTTATAACACTTCCTACCTTTTTAAGTATGCTCTCTCCACCGGGCTTTAGTTTAGCCTTACCTGAATCAAATAAAACTTCCGCGACAAAAGTAATCACCAACCCCCTATCTTCCATAGTAAGCGCAACCTGGTCTGAATTTATTTCACTTTTAAGGCGCTCCTCCAGCAAAGATTTTGCCTCTCTGAGGCGCACAAGCTCATCCTGTAATTTTTCTATTTTCACCTTGTCACTGGGCCTTCCTTTATAAAAACCTACCGCGCAACCTGAGAAAAGAAAACATACCAACAATATCGGAAAAACAAATAACATATTAGAGCTTCTTGCCATGCCACACCTCCCTATTTTAAATTAAGTAATTCGTGCAACTAATCTATGGTCTGAAACCTTAATTAAATACCACTAAAAATCGCAGTAAAGTTATCGCAAAACAATTTTCTTGTTGCCATATGGAAATCTTCTAAATTCCTATACTATGAATTATTATAACACCTTTGCGCAAAGAACGTCAATATTATAAAATAAGACTATCCGCAACAAGGTTTTGTGCCTTTATTGGCCTTTTTGCTGCGCCATTTAAGCTTGCCTTTTCGTTTTCTTTTTGGCATTTATCTAGTCTCCTTATTAAATTCGTAGGGTTTTTGATCTTCAGGTAAGCAAGATGAGTATTGATTAATAATTATAGTCTCTCCCCACCATGCCCTGCCGTTATTTACAACAAATTCCATACCTGCCAGTTCATCATCCTCTATATCAAGTTCCGCACAATTAATCTCAAGGCCTATCCATCTACCAGGATTAGGAATAAAACCCATATACCAAGCAGTTATATATTCATCAAGCGCAACAAAGGACTCATCTTCTCCTTCCCAGTAAATATTTATCTCTTTATCTGAGTTTAAGAAGAATTTTAGCATAATCCCTGAAGGCATATTTTCAGGGTCAAGATTAACATACTGTATAATCTTCGAATCCTGACTCAACCTCACTATGGAATCGGTTCTGAACAAGTGGGACTCTATACCCTTGGTGATACCCTCTTCATGGGTACCGATTCCGCCACGGGTTACCTCGTTACTCCATACCCAGTTACCCTCTATTAAGTAGTTGCCTGGCAATCCTCCGCTTATCCATATGACTCTCGTTGGTAATGCTTTGGAACCAGACTCTGCCATGACTACACCCGAAAAAAGATTACATGCTGTAAAGATTAATATACAAATTATAAATCTCATATTATGTTTACTACAGCTTAAGAGTCTGCTTTCTTTCCGAGCCTACTGAAACCATGCTTATCTTCGCACCAACAAGATCAGATAGCCTCTTAAGATATCCAACAGCATTTCTGGGTAATTTATTAAAACTGCGGACACCCGATGTATCAGACATCCAACCTGGCCATTCTTCATATTGCGGCTTTACCTTAAAGAGCTTCTCTATGTTGGTGGGAAAAGTCTTAAAGCTCTTCCCTCTATACGTATACCCTGTACAGACCTTTATCTTTTCAAGATCATCCAACACATCAAGCTTTGTCACAACTATCTCCGTTATGCCGCTTACCATAACCGCGTGCTTTACTATCAACGCGTCAAACCAGCCGCAACGTCGTGGCCTACCAGTAGTAGCTCCGAATTCTTTTCCTTTGGTTCTTACAATATTCATAAGCTTATCTGAAAATTCAGTCGGAAATGGCCCCTCACCTACCCGTGTAGTATAAGCCTTAACAACCCCTATTACCTTTCCAATTCTTGAGGGCCCGACACCCGTACCTATGCATGCGCCACCTGCTGTAGAGTTCGAAGATGTAACATAAGGATATGTTCCAAAATCAACATCAAGTAGGGCACCTTGTGCTCCTTCAAAAAGAACCCTTTTCTTATCATCCAGGGCCTTATTTATTATAACTGTCGTATCTTTAATATAACCTTTTATCTTTTTACGGTAACCCATATACTGCCTGGATAAAGTCGCAAGAGAATACCCCTTAAAACCATATACATTTCTTAGTATCGCGTTTTTTTCTTTGAGATTAGCCTTGAGTTTCCTGGAGAATATATTAACATCCAAAAGATCTGCCATTCTTATGCCGCATCTGGATACCTTGTCTGTATAACAGGGGCCAATACCTCTTTTGGTGGTACCAATCTTACTCCTGCCTTTGGCTATCTCGCGGAGTTCATCCATTTTCCAGTGATAAGGAAATATAATGTGGGCCTGTTCACTAATTAGCAGATTTTTTCCCGCCTTGATACCGCGCGCGTTTAATTTTTCTATCTCATCTATCAACGCGACAGGATTTACCACCACACCGTTTCCTATAATACAAGTTTTGCCTTTATGCAAAATACCTGACGGAATCAAGTGGAGTATAAACGATTCACCATCGATAACTACTGTATGGCCCGCGTTGTTTCCACCCTGATAGCGGATAATATAATCAGAGCTCTCTGAAAGAATATCTATTATCTTGCCTTTTCCCTCATCTCCCCACTGCGCTCCTGTCACAACTGAACTTGGCATATTCTCTTCCTTGTTTAGCTAGTCATTGAAACTTAATATGGATTCATGCTGAACAACTTACCTGCTATATCAGGATAACTAGCAACAAACCTTAATTCATCGGCTACAAGAGGCTTTTGATTATGGACATTCGCGTATCTTACAAGCTCGAGAACCTCTGCTGCCTCTTTATCATCCTTGAACTTTACCTCCAGCTTATCATAGACATTCCTAAAACCTTTTATGCCGCTATACTCACCAGCGGTAATCTGCCTACCGGTATCAACAATATCAGGTTCTCCCCGTCCGAGTTCTTCATAATCATAGAGTTCATAGTTGCGCCTGTCCTTAAGCGCGCCATCAGCATGTATACCTGATTCATGAGCAAAGGCGTTTGCGCCTACTCCCGGCTGGTTAATAGGTATGGGAACATTAAACGCGTACGAAGCGTATTTTGCTATCTTCCATGCCTTGGTAAGGTTAATATTACTATCAATCTTATACTTGCCCTTAAATCCGCTGCTATACTTTAGCGCAAGTAGTACAGAGACTAGATCCGCGTTACCCGCACGTTCGCCTATACCGTTAATAGTGGTATTAATATACGCGTCTACTCCCGCGTCTATAGCAGCCTTCGCACCTGCTATGGAGTTGGCTACAACAAGGCCAAGGTCATTATGGCAATGGAGTTCTATGGGGATCGCAATCTTCTTAGCGATGTAATAAATCCTTTTATATATAGTAAACGGGTCATCACATCCAAGCGTATCACAATACCGTAGCCTATCCGCGCCATGTTCTTTCGCTGCCATCGCGAACTTAATAAGATAATCCAGGTCAGAACGTGAAGCATCCTCAGCATTAACACCTACTGCTTGAATACCATTCTTCTTGGCAAAATCGAGCGCGGCTGTCATCATATTTATAATATCAACGCCTGATTTCTTACCCATAAATTTCCCCTTCATCATCTGAGCGGATGTGGAGATAGATATATTTAGATTCTTAACTCTCGTCTTTTTAAGCGCTTCCTTCACATCCGGTACAATGGCCCTTACCCAACCACTTAAAATCATGGGCCTTAAAACGCCCTTTTTAACAAGGTCTATATTGGCATTTATATAGTTTGTCTCATGATGTGTAACCGGAAACCCAAACTCGCTTAAGTATACTCCGATCTCGTTAAGATAAAGGTTTATCATTGTCTTTTGCAGCTTTGAGAGGCATATACGTGATGTCTGAACACCGTCTCTGTTAGTTACATCAACAAACCTTATCACATTACTCGTTTTCTTTTTTGTGTTTTTAGTCTTCATGTTACATTCTCCATTTCTTGAGTATTGACACTGTTTCCAATCCAAAGGGAGTAATCTTAAGAATAAAAAATACAAAAATTTATGGATTTCAGAAACACGGTTAATAAAACACTAAAAATCAAGCTAAAATCGTGTCTAGGGGTATCCCCTTTTAGGGGTCCCATACGCGTTCTTTTTTTTACAGCCTTATAAGCTTCGCGTCATATATATTTCTAGACTTCTTAAGCTCCTTAAGTACTTTTTCAGGCACCTCACTATCTACGTTACAAAGGCTGACAGCTATTCCTCCCAGCTTCTGCCTTCCAAATGTCATGCCCGCTATATTGATCTTGTTCTTACCAAGCAATGTGCCTAACTGCCCTACTATACCAGGCACATCCTTATTTGAGATAAGCACCATATTTCCTTCAGGCATGGCGTCAACATAATAGTCACCTATCTTTATTATGCGGGGCTTCTTATTCGCGAAAAGGGCGCCGGAAATAGCCTGTGACTTTGATTTAGTCTTCACAGTTACGGTAATCAGATGCGCGAACTCCTCAGCCTGACTTGTCTTTGATTCAACAACCTTGATGTTTCTATCCTTTGCTATAACTGTGGCATTCACATTATTTACCATCTCACCTAAAGCAGAAGTAAGAAGGCCTTTAACAAAAGCCGTAGTTATGGCTGTTGTATCATACTTAGCAACATCACCCGCGTAATCTAGCCTGACTTCTTTTATAGGGCCTTGCGCCAGCTGGGCCTGAAACATACCCATCTTTTCAGCAAGCAACATATAAGGCCTTAGCACCTTCCATGCCTTAAGCTCTATATAAGGAATATTTACAGCGTTTCTAATGCCCCTCTCAAGAAGGGCATCCACGACCTGCTCCGCGACCTCGATCGCTACATTATCTTGGGCCTCCTCAGTCGAAGCCCCAAGATGCGGAGTCACTATAATCCTATCGCATTTTGTAATAGGGTCATCTTTAGGAGGTTCATGCTCATATACATCAAACGCCGCACCCGCTATCTTGCCTGATTCAATACCTTTCAGAACCGCCTTCTCATCTATAATGCCCCCGCGCGCGCAGTTTATAAGCCTGATACCTTTCTTCATAGTCGCTATCTCTTTTGTGCTTATCAGATGCTTTGTATCCTTTGTAAGAGGGGTATGTACTGTAATGTAATCTGATTCAACAAACACTTTTTTTAGTGAACTTAGCTCTATCTCTGAATCAGCAGCCTTATCTGGAGTCAGAAATGGGTCATACGCTATAATCTTCATGCCAAAACTTAAGGCACGCTTGGCTACTTCCGCGCCTATCCTACCCAGGCCTACAATACCCAGAGTCTTACCGTAAAGCTCAACACCCATAAACTTCTTTCTCTCCCATTCACCTCTCTTCATAGACGCATCCGCTGGAGCGATATTTCTTGAGAGAGATAACATAAGGCTAACAGCATGTTCTGCTGTTGAGATAGTATTTCCTCCCGGGGTGTTCATTACTATAATACCTTTTTTAGTGGCGGCCGGAATATCTACATTATCAAGGCCAACACCCGCTCTCCCTATAACCTTTAGTTTGTCAGCATGCTTTATAAGATCCGCTGTAACCTTCGTACCACTCCTTATGATAAGCGCGTCATAGTTGCCTATTATTTTTTTCAGCTCTTCCGGAGGCTGCTTGACCTTGACATCAACATGAATATCTTTCTCTTTTTTAAGAATCTTCAAACCTTTTTCACTTAATGGGTCACTAACCAATATCTTAAACACTTGTATATCCTCCTTATTCTCGTATTGCACCTGCCAACAGGCAGGTATTGCGTTTATAGTTTAGATGAGATATAAATACAATTTACAACTTAATTCTTACCACTTGCACCTTGTGCTCTTGTCGCTTTATTTACTAAAAACCTCTTCAGCTGCCTTTATGCCAGAACCGAATTCAACATCATAACCCATCTGCTTTAAGACTATCTCAAGACAAGATATAGCGACTATTGTATCCCATTGTGTCATAAAACCCATACTGGCGATACGAATTATCTTTCCTTTAAGTTGCGCCTGTCCGCCTGCGATTCCTACGCCATATATATCACGCATAGTCTTAACAAGCTTTACGCCATCTATCTTATCGGGAAGTTTTATTGCTGTAACAGCATCACTTGCCGCCAGAGGCGCGAGAAGTTCAAGCCCTAAGGCCTTAGCGGCGGACCTTGTTGCCTCTGCCATTCTTTTCTGTCTTAAAAGAGCACCTTCAAGGGTCTCCTCTTTTATCATCTTTAATGCCTCTACAAGGCCTATAATGAGTGAGACTGCCGGGGTCCATGGAGTATCATCTTTATCCACTGACTTTTTTGCCGCCTTATAAGAAAAGTAGTACTTAGGCAAGGTGGAAGATTCTACCATCTTCATGGCCTTAGCGCTGACTGTTATAAACGCGAGTCCAGGAGGCACCATCAGCCCTTTTTGTGAACCACCTATAGCAACGTCAACCTTCCAATCATCGGTCTTGAAGACAACAGATCCAAGAGAGCTTATCACATCGACTACTAAGACAGCGTCTGTCTTTGAGACAATCTCACCTATAGCTTTTATATCACTAACAACAGCGGTAGATGTTTCGCAAAGCGTAGCGTAGACTGCTTTTATATCCTTATTCTCATTTAGGATCTTTTCAACCTGAAGCGGGTCAACCGCCTCTCCCCATTCAACATCAATATTTATCGGTATAACACCGTATGATTGACATATCTCGGCAAATCTTTCACCAAATTTCCCGCCTCTTATAACCAGAGCTTTATCTCCTGCTGAAAGCAGGTTAGAGACAGAACTCTCCATGGCTCCTGTACCTGATGATGCAAAGATAAACACATCGTTCTTTGTCTGGAACATGTAACGCAGGCTCTCAACCGCTTGCTTAAGAACCTCCTTAAACTGGGGTGTGCGGTGATGTATTATCGGTTTTGCCATTGCCAATAGAGCCTCTGATGGTACTGGCGTTGGGCCTGGTGTTAATAAGTAATGCTTTAACATCATCTGCTCCTTATATTTTTATATGCGTTATTCTAATTGTTATCTATTTTACCGCATTTAAAGTATCTATTACATTATCCACTAAGCCATACTTCATGGCCTCCTGGGCTGTCATAAAATAGTCCCTGTCCGTATCCTGCGCAATCTTATCTATAGATTGACCTGTATGGTAAACCAAGAGCTGATTTATTCTTTCCTTTATCCTTAATATCTCTTTTGCCTGTATATGTATATCTGTGGCTGTACCCTGTGTCCCACCCCAAGGTTGATGTATCATTATGCGCGCATTAGGAAGGGAATACCTTTTCCCTTTAGCGCCACCTGCCAATAACAACGCACCCATGCTAGCAGCCTGTCCTATGCAGTAAGTATTAACATCAGGCTTGACAAATTGCATTGTATCATATATTGCCAAGCCGCTTGTTACGTTCCCTCCCGGTGAATTTATATAAACACTGATATCCTTGTCAGGCGCCTCCATCTGCAGAAAGAGGAGTTGGGCGATAATAAGATTCGCGATATTATCATCGATAGGCGTTCCTATAAAGATTATCCTGTCTTTTAGCAGGCGCGAATATATATCATATGCCCTCTCTCCACGGCCTGTCTGCTCAACTACCATCGGTACTAATGCCTGATATTTCTCATTCATCTCTATCCCCCTCATATAAGATTGAAACTGTTTCCGGGTTAAAGGTGGTGGTGGATATTACGCAACCCGCTATCCTCTTTAATTTGGAAATAGCCTCAAACATTTGGTTTATCTCTTTTGGCCTGGGCTATTAAAAACTCCGCGACTTTATCGTGCAAAACCTGTTCCTCAAGGTTATCTAAAAGATTGTTATCCCTGATCCTATCCTTTACCTTAGTCTTGTCCTCTTTTGTATAGCCAGCTATCTCTGCTATCTTCTGCTCTATATCTGATTCACTTACCTCTATATTTTCCTGTTTTGCTATTTTTTGCATAATGAAAAAAAGCCTAACATTGTCTAAGGCCCTGCTCTTTACTGATTCCTTCAATTTATCATCCTGCGTTCCAATATCCTCCTTCTTGTAACCTTGCTGCATAAGCCTCTGCTTGGTCTCTTCAACCAAGCGCTGGACCTGCCTCTCCACCAGAGAAGGAGGCACATCAAAAGTATGAGCCACCAATAAAGCCTTGTATATCTGGCTTTCCATGTCACGCTCTGATTCAATCTTCTTTTGCTTTAATATATTCTTGTTGAGGTCTATCTTAAGCTCAGACAGGTCCTTAAAATGGCCTGTTGACTTTGCCAGTTCATCATCTATCGCAGGAAGCATCTTCTGCTTAATCTCCTGAGGAGTAACCTTATAGGACCTGCTTTGGCCGGCAAGCTCCTTGTACTCGTAATCCTTTGGGTAAGATACCTCTGTCTCCTTGGTTGCGCCAAGCTCAGCGCCAACTAAAAGAGCGAGCAACTCCTTGGGTTGCAATTGGTCGCTTATATATAGCCATAGTTTATCTTTTTTGTCAACCAGTTTTCCATCAGAAAAACATTCATAGCTGCATACTATATAATCACCCTTGGCAATTGGGCGCGTCTCTACATTCTTATACTCCGCCATAGACTCCTGCATCTGTTTAAGCGCGTTATCCGCGTCCTCATCAAGCACCTTATATGGCTTTTCTTTAATCTTGATACCTTTGTAGGCCTTTAATTTAAATTCAGGTTGGATCTCTACCCTCACAGAAAAAATAAGCGGTTTACCCTCATTAAATTTTACATCAACTATGACAGGATAACCAACAGGGCTAATAGACTTTTCCGTAACTGCCTCACGATAGCAGTCCCAGATAAGTCGATTAAGCGCCTCCTCGTTCGCCTCTTTATTATACTGCTTCTTTACCATATCCCGCGGCGCCTTGCCCGGACGATAACCACGTATATTCGCTTTCTTCTGTATCCCACTGTATATCTCTTCCAGAGCAGCGTCTACCCTCTCTGGGCCCACCTCTACCTTAATAATTTTCTGCGCTTCTTTCTGATCCTCAATATTTATCTTCACTGCTTTTTAAAAACCTCCATTATTTGGTGTCGAACACTACGGCACTATAAGGCCATAGTTTCCATCCTTACGCTTATATAATACGTTAACCTTATCATCAGCGGAATTACGAAATGCTATAAAATTCCTATGAAACACCTTAAGTTCCAACGCAGCCTCCTCAGGCGACATAGGCTTTGTTGCAAAAGACTCGGTCATTATAATAGCCGCGTCCGGTACCAGCAGCTCTCTCCTTTTACCGGATAAGCGCCTGAACCCCGTAAAGAACCTTTTTATCTTGTGGCTCGTTACCTTGCTGCTGGCCCTCTTAAGCTGTTTTTCAATATTAGTTAGGCATATATCAAAAGATACATTAATATCCTGATCCCTTTCCATCGCAACAAGCCGGAACCCTCTTCCTACCAGGATTATCTCTGTAATATTATTAAATTTCTCAATTGAGAAGATTACCTTCGCGCTCTCTATCTTACCGGCGTATTTAGTGAGTTTTTCAATCTTCTCATTTATATGGTGCCTAAGATTATCGTCAAGTTGGATATGTCTTGCGGTAATATTTATCTGCATGCTACCTCCTTGTATGCTGTATTTAGTATTAAGTTGTAAGAATTAAGTTGTAAAAATTAATAAATATGCTTAATCCTTAATTCTCAATAATTTTACCTTTACCTTATATATCTCGTGCTTACGCACTCCATAATCTTGTAAGCACTGGAATCCTTCGGATGTTGCACATTCTTAGGATAAATTCGCCCATACAATTTATCTCGTGCTTACGCACTCCATAAATTGTGGGCTCATTTACATGGTAAACTGCTCACCAAGATATATCTGTCTTGCCTTTGGATTTGAGATAAGGTCTTTTGAGGTACCTGAAATCAAAATCTTGCCTTCATACATTATATAAGAGCGGTCAGTAATAGCCAGTGTCTCTCGAACACTATGGTCTGTAAGCAATATACCCAGGCCACCATCTCTTAAACCCTGTATTATCTGCTGTGCCTCAAATACCGCGATAGGGTCTATCCCGCTAAATGGCTCGTCAAGAAGAAGAAAAGACGGTTCCGTAACAAGTGCCCGGGTAATCTCAAGCCTCCTTCGTTCACCGCCACTCAAGGTATATGCTTTATTCTTAGCGAGGCTCGTTATGTTGAGCTCGTTGAGCAATTTATCTAAACGTTTCTTTCTTTCATAGGCAGATATATTCAATGTTTCCAGAACAGCCATTATATTCTCTTCAACTGTCAACTTACGAAAGATAGAGTCTTCCTGGCACAGATACCCTATGCCTTCGCGCGCCCTGCGATACATGGGCATCCCGGTAATATCTTTTGCATCAAAATGAATAGTGCCTTTATCGGGTCTGATCAAACCGACTATCATATAAAATGAGGTTGTCTTTCCGGCACCATTAGGCCCTAAAAGCCCGACAATCTCACCCCTGTTAATCTCTATATTAATGCTATCAACGACCTTTCGGTCACCATAGGCCTTAACCAGATTTTTTATCTTTAGCTTGTTCATTCTTCTTCTCTTTAGATTTTTGCATTAACCCTTTTGTGTCACGAATAACTATCTTGGGCCTGCCCTCAAGCAGGACTCTTCCTTCTCCAGGAAGGTAGGTAAGCAGCTCCGCGTAGGTTGAGTCTTTACCGCGTGTTATGCTGACATTGCCTTCACAAACTACTTTTTTAAGCGACTTCTCTTTAGCATCAAAATAAGCCGTAGCCTTATCTGTATCGATAGTAGTCTCCGGATCAATCAGCTTAACCTTATTATTAAAATACGCGACGTTATTATCATAATCAACCTCTAGCGGCCCGTCACAAGTAATAGTAGCCGGTGGATCCTTTACCTTAACAGATACATCCTTATCAAGCTGCGCAATCTTCAGATCGGGCTTTGCAGAGGCACCTGTTCCCTCTATATCCATATCTTTTCTCTGGATAAAAACATACTCATCTGTGCTCACAAGCTCTTTCGTCGCATCCCAATTAAGAACCTCTGTAGTAAGCCTGGTTCCCTCATCAGTAACAATTATAACATTGTCCTTAAGCTCTACACCATTTGTTCTTCGGTCAAAGACCCCCGAATCCGCCTTGAGGTTGACCTTAACTTCATCACCATATGAATCGGCATTTATATCAGAGAGGTCTATTATATCAGAGAATATGTTCGCGCTCTTTCCTTCCATCTCCCAGGTCTTGTTACCTTCATCAGAAAAACCTGATATTGAAAAAGACTTAACCTGTTCAGTAACCTGCTCTGTTGCCGCGCCAGGAGATAGGCTCTTTACGGTAATATCCGCCGCTTCCTCAAATAAGGTATTTTTCAAAGACCAGCCAATAAAGATAATTGCCGAAATAATAATAATATTTCTTAAAAATTTCATAATGTTATTGATGCGAATAGTCTATTATTAAAGATTACCCGATTACAGGCGGCTTGGTCTTCCACCGTTTATGCATCCATACCCAATGATCCGGATGCTCCCTGATACGGGCCTCTATAATATCTGACCATCTCTGGGTATATTTCCTGACATCAGCATCCCTGTCATCACCCTTTTCTATGAGTATAGGTTCTTCAACATATATTGTATGTTTTAAACCTTTGCGTACGATAAAAAGAGGTACGATAGGGCAGTTAGCCGCCATAGCAAGCTTTACAGGCGCTGAAGGGGTATATGTCTTTTTACCAAAAAAATCAACGAAGATGCCTTCCACGCTGTCTATATCCTGATCGGGCGTTATGCCAATAAGCTCATTATTATATAGTAATTTCAAGATCTTTTTCGGGGAATCTGTTCTATATATAATATTAACACCCATGCTATTGCGCATAAAAGATACCCATTCATTATACTTCTCATAATATATAGGACGGGCAATAATGTTTGACGCATAACCTCTGTACGCGAACATAATAGATATCAATTCCCAATTCCCAAAATGGGCGGATACGGCAATAACGCCATTGCCGCCGGCTAAAGCCCTATCCATCCTCTCAAGGCCGTTTATTTCGATTATCGAATCCAACTTGTTTTTTATCTTTGGCAGGCTTAATATCTCGGCAACACTAACTCCGATATTAATAAATACGGACCTGGTTATTTTTGAGATCTCTTTTTCACTCTTTGAGTTGCCAAAAGCGGCCCTTAAGTGCGTCTTGGTAAGCCTTCTGTACCTTCCCAGCACTATACAGATAAGCTTCCCGCTAAACCTGCCGAATTTTATCGCGAGGCGATATGGCATAAGGAGGAATAGTTTATCAAGCATCATAAATAATGTATATAATATACGCCGCCTAAAACGGTATTTCATCTGACATAATCCTTTGTAACCTCAGACCATAACCCCTTAGCCTTCAGTATCAGGTCTATTATTTCGCGTACCGCGCCTTTACCGCCGGGTGTTTTAGATATATAAGAAGCGTAATCTTTCATATCATTATGGCCGTTAGCAACAGCGCATGGAAAACCTACTCTCTTTAATACCGGGATATCAATAAGATCGTCACCTATAAAACATATCTGATCATCGCTTATATTGAAGAGCTTTTTTAGCTTATTATAGGCCACCAACTTATCCTTCGCGTGTTGGTAGACCTTATCTACTTTTAGGCACTCTGCCCTATGTATTAGGGCAAGCGATTTACCCGCTGTGATAATAGCGCTTTTTAAACGGGCCCTGTGCCAAAGCATAATACCGAAACCATCCTGAACATCAAAGACCTTGACCTCTTTTCCTGAACTACTTATAAAGATATGCCCGGGGGTGAGCACCCCGTCTACATCCATAACAAGCAACTTAATTTTCTCAATCCTCTTCCTGGTCTCTTTATTTATCTTCATATTAATAACCGAATATTTATTCTGACCCTGTTTTTGGACTAAAGAGGACAGTAGGTTACATTATACCCACCGTCCCATTTAGTCCAGAAACAGGGTTGAAACGCTAAATAAGCCCTGCTTTCAAGAGATCCTGTATATCCACCAGGCCAATAGGCCTGTAGCTTTTATCTACTACCGGTATTTCGTCTATCTTTTTTTGCCGCATGATACTCAGTGCCTCAACAGCCATTCCGCCCTTTTTAACAACTGCCGGATTAGTTGTCATCAGGTCCTTTACCTGCTTTGAGACGATAGATAAGTCTTTTTCAAAATGCCTTCTCAGGTCCCCATCAGTAAATATACCAACAAGCTTTCCCTTCTTATCAACTATCGTGGCACTACCCGCGCGTGCCCTCGTAATAGCGCATAAAACCTTTTTAAGCGACGCGTCTTGCCTGGCGATAGCAAAGGCTTTATCTTTTCTCATAACATCTTCTACCTTAAGCCATAATTTTTTACCAAGCGAACCTCCCGGGTGATAAAAAGCAAAATCTTCCACCCTGAAACCTTTTGCTTCAAGAAGTGCTATACTCAACGCGTCACCCATTGCCAGCATAGCTGTCGTACTAGCGGTAGGCGCGAGACCTAATGGACAAGCCTCTTTTTCAACGTTGACGTTTAGTATCATATCGCTATTATTTGCTAAGGTAGATTTTTTTTTGCCTACAATACTTATTAGGATTGCCCCGATCTTTTTTATAACAGGGATAAGTTTCACTATCTCATCTGTTTCACCGCTATTGGAAAGCGCTATAATGACATCATTACATTTAACACGGCCAAGATCACCGTGTATGGCCTCCGCGGGATGGAGAAACAGGCTTGCCGTACCTGTTGAGGATAAAGTAGCGGATATCTTCTCTCCTATGATACCGGGCTTGCCCATGCCTGTTATTACCACTCTTCCGGTACTTGATAAGATAAGATCGACAACCTTTGTGAAATCCCGCGTAATTCTAGGAATAAGGCTCTTTACCGCGTTTGCCTCTATCTGTAATACTCGTCGCGCTATTTTGATAGGGTCTGATTTTTTTGATATAGGTTTCCTGGTCTTACTCATTATTTGATAGCCTTTATACCTTCTCTCTCTTTGTCCTTCACATTAGTGAGTAGTTCGTCCTTACTGATAAGTTTTTTCTTATAAAGCTCCATAAGGGCCTGATCCATAGATTGCATACCATACTCCGCGTTGGTCTCCATAACACTAAGGATATGATAGGTATTTCCTTCTCGTATCAAGTTCTTAACAGCGGGTATACCAAGGAGTATCTCACAAACAGCGATCATACCATTACCATGCGCCTCCTGGACAAGCCTCTGGGATATTATACCTTGTATTGTAGCGGCAAGCTGGACCTTCACCTGTTGCTGCTGCTCCGAAGGGAACGCGCTTATGATTCTGTTTAGCGCTTCGCTAACATCAACAGTATGCAGAGTAGCAAAAACCAGCTGTCCTGTCTCAGAGGCGGTTATAGCTGCGGATATTGTTTCTAAATCACGCATCTCGCCAATTAAGACAATATCCGAATTTTGCCTCATTACGTGATGCAGCGCATTCGCGAAGGAATCCGAATCAATCGGTATCTCTATTTGCTCCACAATCGCTTTCTTATGTTTGTGTATAAACTCTATCGGATCCTCTATTGTAACAATATGGCCATGGCGGTTAGTATTTATGAAATCTATTATAGAGGCAAGCGTAGTTGTCTTTCCGCTATCTGAATGGCCCGTAATCAAGACAAGCCCGCTGCGTAAATTACAGAGCTTGGTAATTACATCCTTAGGAAGCCGCAATTCATCAAGTGATGGTATCTCAAGCGGGATGGTCCTGATAGCAGCCGCAATACTTCCGCGTTGTTGATGCACATTAACGCGGAATCTGGCAAGGCCGCTTATAGAATAGGCTATATCAATGTTATGGTCCTTCTCGTAGACAAGGCGCTGTTCCTCATTAAAGATAGAGTATATGAGCCTTTTAGACTCTTCAGGAGTAAGTACAGGAAGGTCCGTAACCGTTACCGTGCCTCTAATCCTTAATGCGGGTGGAACGCCCACAACAAGTATCAAGTCAGATGCTTTCGAATCCATCGCCATGTGTAAAAGATCTATTATCTCCATTTCGCTCTCCTTATCTTTCTCGTTTTGTAACTACTTCTTACAGGTAATAACCCTATTACGGCCTTCGCCTTTTGCCTGATAAAGCGCTTCATCCGCGCATTTTATAAGCAGCTCTTTAGAGACATCTTTTCCAGCAGACGGATTAAACGCCGATACACCCGCGCTTAGAGTAATCTTTAAATCTTTTTCCTCAAATTCAAACCTAGTCTTAGCAAATACCTTGCGAATTCTCTCAGCTATGCTTTGTGCTTCTTCAAGGGTTCTGCGTGGTAATATAGCGATAAACTCTTCCCCGCCATAACGCGCTACTATATCATTGCCTCTCAATTCCGAATTAAAGATAGCAGCTGCCTGCTTAAGCACAAAGTCTCCTGCTTGGTGGCCGTATGTATCGTTAAAATGCTTAAAATAGTCAATATCCATCATTATAAGCCCAAGGGGCTCTTTTTCACGCTTGGCGTTCTTAAGAACATCTTCCATATGAGTCTGGAAATACTGGTGATTATAGAGCCACGTAAGGCTATCCCTTATAGACTGTTCGCGCATGTGATCCACCAACTTTGTATTTGTAAGCGCAACAGCGCCAAAGTTTGCTAATATCGATAAAAGGCGCATTGTCTGTTCATCCGTAAAATCAGGATTTACACCACCTACACATATTACCGCTAACGTCTTTCTATTATGGACTATCGGTTGGCAGAAATTCACGTTAAGGGTATCTTTATCTACTATATGCCTTTTCGCGTAATCCTGGTTAAGTATCTTTCTTGAGATAAATACACCTTGCTCAACAGCGTAACCTACAATCCCAAAATCTTCGCCGCTTTTTAACGCAAAAGTTTTAGCCTCTTCTTCTTCATATCCTACAGAATCTATATAAAGCAGTTCTTTTGAAACATGATCAACCCTAAATATGGCGCACCTGTGGGAGCCAAGGAGATCTACAGCCTTACGAAGTATCACCCTAAGCAACTCATCAGTATGTAACACAGCGCTTATCTGCTTAGCTGTATCAGATATGGTAATAATAAATGACTCAAGCCGAAGCAGCTCTTCATTAGATTCTTCTTTCAGCTCTTTGATAGCCTCTCTCTCAATATCAAGTTCCTGTTGTAAGCGTTTAAGATATTTTTTTAATATACTGTTCTGCGCCTTGTAGTCAAGGGTAGACTGCATAAGATAAAAAAGCACTATGCTTAAAAGAGCAAATATCCCTATTTGCCAGATAAACCTTGTGTCCAGAACAAATCTACCGCCAATATAATTAAACAGGGTCTCTTCATTCGTAAGATATGTCCATGTCAGTAGTATACACAGAGACAATATTACGATTATCCTATATGCCCAATTTCCTTCAAACATTGTCCGCAATTATCCCCCTTATCTCCTTTAACTGCTTAATAAGGCCTGAGAGGTCCTTTATCTTAAGCATATTAGGCCCATCAGACAACGCCTTATCCGGATCCCGATGAGTCTCGATAAATAACCCATCCACGCCCGCGGCAACCGCCGCTCTGGAAAGATGCGGAATAAATCTTCTATCTCCACCTGAGGAGGAACCTTTACCGCCGGGAAGCTGGGCGCTATGCGTAGCGTCATATATCACAGGGTAGCCCAATGCTCTCATTATGGGTATAGAGCGCATATCACTTACCAGATTATTATAGCCAAAGCTGCTACCGCGTTCTGTAATCAATATCTTATAGTTTCCCGCTCTCTCTATCTTTTCTACAACATGTTTCATATCCCATGGAGCCATAAACTGGCCTTTCTTCACATTAACAGGTTTGTTAGTCTCCGCAGCGGCAAGTATCAGGTCTGTCTGCCTGCATAAGAAAGCGGGTATCTGTATAACATCGAGAACATGGGCCGCTTCCTCTACATCTTTACGGCAATGCACATCACTTAAAATAGGTAAACCCAACTTATCCTTTATCTTTTTTAATATATTGAGCCCCTTTAAAAGGCCTGGGCCTCTGAATGAATCGATGGATGTCCTGTTTGCTTTATCGTAACTGCTTTTATATATGAGAGGTATGTTAAGACGTGAGGTAATCTTCAGAAGTTCTTCCGCGTGGTAAAGCGCCTTCTTCTCACTCTCGATAACGCAAGGGCCCGCTATAAGAAAAAAGCCCTGCTTATGCCCCATCTTTATCTTTCCTATTTTTACAGTATGCCTTTTCATAAAATATATTTACCCACGGTTCTTATAGAGTGTGGCCCTTGCCCTTACAAGGTCTTCGGGAGTATCTACGCCTATAGTGTCGTATTGTGTCTCAACCATCTTTATTCTATAACCATTCTCAAGCGCCCTAAGCTGTTCCAGCTTTTCATACTTCTCAAGTGAGGACGGAGGGAGGTTGGCAAAGGTAAATAAGAAATCTTTTGTATAAGCGTAAAGCCCGATATGCTTATAGAACTGGTGGGCCTTGTTCGGAGAAACGCTATCGGCCTGTTCTGCCGGTGCTTCCCCGTTATCTCTTATAAAAGGTATCGGGCTGCGTGAAAAATAAAGGGCAAAATTATTCTTATCAACTACCACCTTTACTAAATTGGGGTTGCTAATCTCTTCAATGCTGTCTATCTTTTTCATAAGGCTGGCCATAACTATATCCCGGTCATCACGTAATGTATCAACTAAGCTATCTATCATTGAATGGTTTAAGAGCGGCTCATCCGCTTGTATATTGACCACGATATCCACATCCAGGGGGTTGGCTATCTCACGCAAACGGTCAGTACCCGAAGGGTGTGATTTCGAGGTAAATACCGCTTTACCGCCAAATTCCTCTACCACCTTAATTATACGGTCATCATCCGCCGCTACGATAAGATCATCCAGGCTATGGGCCTTTTTAGCGCGCTCCCAGACATGCTGGATCATTGGTTTATTGCCTATCTTGGCTAACACCTTCCCCTCAAATCTGCTTGCTGCGTATCTTGCGGGTATTATACCTAAGCTAGTCATTTCTTTCTCCTGTTTTTGATGATAGAATCATACGGAAAATCATTACTCTCTCTCACATTGGTATTTCCTACACACTTTCCTTTACTGGAAACTGGGCTCTTAATCTGATTCAGGTGCGCTTTTAACTCACTCACGGTGCAGACACCGATGCCTAACTTACCTACTACTACGCCTGCCGCTATATTAGCGATATGTGCCGCCTCGCTCATCCTTGCGCCGGCAACTTTAGCTAAAGTAAATATACCTATAACAGTATCTCCCGCTCCTGAGACATCATATACCTCCTGGGCAACTGTAGGGATACAGACACATTCTTTATTTTTTTCAAATAACGCCATGCCGTCTTCGCCGAGAGTTATCAACACGGCTTCAGCCTTAAGCGATTTAAGCAGTTTTTTGCCGGCATTTTTTAAAGATACCGCGTCTCTTATCTTTATACCAGATGCCTCTTCAGCCTCTTTGCGGTTTGGAGTAATAACCGTTACATCGCTGTATATATTAAAATGCTCTTTTTTGGGGTCAACAGTAATAATCTTATTATATTTCTTCGCGAGAATTATAAGCTCTTTTATTAACCTCGGGACTATAAGCCCCTTACCGTAATCTTCTATAATGATAGCGTCTATATCTTTTATTTTAGCTTTCGCGTAAGATAATATACGGCCAATCACCCTGCTATCTAACAGGCCATCTGATTCTTTGTCAATGCGTACAACCTGCTGATGGTGTGCTATTATGCGCGTCTTATCTATGGTAGGGCGGCTTATATCAACCAGTATACCTTCACTGTTTATACCGTTCTTCGCCAGCTCAGAGACAACTATCCTTCCTGCCTCATCATTACCTATCACACCACACATATAAGCCTTAGCACCTAACGCGCATATATTATTAGCGACATTGGACGCGCCGCCTGGTATAAATGACTCTGATCTTGCCCATACAACAGGAACAGGCGCTTCAGGCGATATACGTGAGACAGTACCCCATATAAATCGGTCAAGCATAACATCACCTACTACCAATATCCTGGCATTTTTCAGGCGCGGGATTAAATTGTGGAACTTTTTAAGCTTTTTAGTATACATATTTTCCCAGTATATACTTTAAATAAGGGGGATAGAAATTCTTATAATTATAACAAGTATATATAATGATGTCAATTAGTTTATAGTGGGGATACCCTCAAGGGTAAAAAAGGCCCATGGATTGGATGGCAGTATAAATA
>CAZGAS010000007.1:0-15535 GCA_964523875.1 uncultured Planctomycetia bacterium
TTTGCCAGTGACCATAGAGAAGGGGAAACACCCGTTCCCATTTCGAATACGGCAGTTAAGCCCTTCTTCGCCAATGGTACTGCATTCGTCAGATTGTGGGAGAGTAGGACGTTGCTGGCTTTTTATCATAATAGGGGGTTTACACTATAAGTGTAAACCCCCTATTATTTTGTATTTAATGATTTTTCGCTTATTGAATTTAATTATCTTGACTCTTTAATAGCCATTTTATATAATAATAGTTCAAATTCATGTTACAATAAGTTATAACCATGTTATTCTGAATACCTTTATCCATAGCATTCTTAGGATGGATGTGGCCATATCCCCATCTTTTTGTAGGCCTTAAGCGCTTTTGGCGTTAATCGTTATAGCAGGTAAATGCAAATAATGGGAGATTACCTTACCCAAAGGAGGAATTACAATTATGCTGGATGTAAAAGACAAGAGGGCAGTTGTGTTTGTAGGGCATTCAGGGTCGGGAAAGACATCATGCATAGATGCTATGCTTTATAAGGTTGGTGCTAACTCAAGGCATGGAAGCGTTGATCAAGGTAATAGCATGTGTGATTATGGAGATGATGAGATGGAGCGTAAAGTAACTATAAGGTCAAAGATCCTTCATCTGGAACACAATGGAAAACTTGTCTACCTTCTTGATACGCCTGGTTACGCGGATTTTTCAGGCTCTGCTATATCATGCATGCGCGCAGTTGATTCGGGTATATGTGTTATCTGTGGAGTAAGCGGTGTTGAGATAGGCGCGGAAAAGGGCTGGGAACTGCTGTCAACGCGCAATCTGCCCAGGCTTATCTTTGTTAATAAACTTGATAAGGAAAATTCCGATTTTAACAAGGCCATGCAATCAATAAATAGTACTTTTGGAAAAAATTGTGTGCCTCTGGAATTTCCAATAGGCAAGGAGTTTTCTTTTAAGGAAACGGTTTCCCTGTTGGATAAAAATGTTTTGGACAAACTTGAACCTGTTGATAAAGAGGTGGCCCAGAAACACAGGGAGCAGCTTGTGGAAGCGGTAGCTGAGACAGATGATGCGCTTCTTGAGAAATATCTTGGAGGGGCAGAACTTACTGATGATGAATTAAGAAGCGCGTTAAGAAAAGGCGTATGTGAGGCAAAGATATTTCCCGTACTTTGCGGGGCTGCTGCAAAAGAGATCGGGGTACCTTTGCTTATACGGGCAATCGAGAATTTGCTTCCCTCTCCTATGGAAGCTGTTCCGGTACAGGCAAAAGAGGAAGGAAATGAGAAACCAGTTATTGTTGAGTCTAAAAGAGAGTCTGGTTTTTCAGCGCTTGTATTTAAATCTCTGATAGACCCTTTTATCGGCCAGCTTACAATCTTCCGCGTATTTTCAGGGACATTAAAGAGTGATAGTTCCTTTTATAATGTTACAAGAAAATGCAAGGAAAGAATAGGCCAGCTTTTTATTCTTCAGGGCAAGGAACAGAAGGCAGTCCCTGAGGTTTCCGCGGGAGATATAGCGGCAGTAGCGAAGCTTAAAGAGACGCGTTTGGGTGATACCATTGGAGTGGATGGAACCAAGTTTATGTTCGAGCCTATAGTAATGCCGGAACCCGCAATCTCCCTGTCTATAAAGCCAAGATCCCGTCACGATGAAGAAAAGATAATGACCGCGCTTGCCAAGTTGACGAGCGAAGATCCCACTTTTAAATATTCAAGAGACCAACAGACGAAAGAACTTATCATATCAGGCCTTGGTGATATGCACCTTACTGTTATGGTCAATAAACTTAAGAATGATTTCCATGTTGAAGTTGACCTAGGTATGCCCAAGGTGGCATATAAGGAGACTATAAAGAAGGGCATACAGATACAAGGTAAATACAAGAAACAATCTGGTGGACGTGGGCAATACGGGGATGTTTGGCTTGAGCTTGAGCCGCTTCCAAAAGGAGGAGACTTTGAGTTTGTAAATAAGATTGTCGGTGGAGCAGTGCCCAGACAGTATATACCTGCTGTTGAAAAAGGTGTGAGGCAGGCGATGAATGAGGGAGCTATTGCCGGATACCCTCTGGTTGATATAAAGGTCACTATTTATGACGGATCATACCATAATGTGGATTCATCTGAAATGGCGTTTAAGATAGCAGGCAGCATGGCCTTTAAGCAGGGCGTACAAAAAGCCAGCCCAGTGCTTTTAGAGCCTGTTATGAATGTAGAAATAATAGTCCCCGAGGATGTAATGGGGTCTATTACCGGGGACATTAACTCACGCCGTGGCAGAATAATGGGCATGGAACCTAAAGGCAGCAACCAGATTGTAAAGGCACAGATACCATTATCAGAGATGCTCAAATACGCTACAGAGTTACGATCCTTAACAGCAGGCAGGGGAGCCTACCACATGGAATTTTCGCATTATGAAGATACACCTGCTAAGGTTGCTCAGGGTATAATAGCGAAGTATCAGGAAGCGAAAGAACATGAGAAGGAAGAATGAACGCGTTATGGCGTTATTGTGTTATGGCGTTATAGCGTTTAGGATAACTCAAAACGCAATTACGCTATAACCCCATAACGAACATATATAACAAGGAGTTGCAAGTGTCAGGACATAATAAGTGGGCAAGTATTAAGCATAAAAAAGCTGCGACAGATTCAAAAAGGGGAAAAATATTTTCTAAACTTTCAAAAGAGCTTACAGCATCTGCAAGGGCAGGCGGTGGAGATCCTTTGGCCAACGCTCGCTTACGGGTTGCGATTAACAAAGCAAAATCCGTTAATATGCCAGCAGATAATATTGATCGTGCTATTAAGAAAGGAACAGGTGAGCTTCCCGGTGTAACGTATGAGGAGATAGCTTATGAAGGTTATGGACCAAAAGGTGTGGCTATTATAGCTGAATCCCTGACAGATAATAAAAATAGGACAAGTGCGGATATAAGAAATATCTTTTCGAAAAAAGGCGGCAACATGGCAGGCTCAGGCAGTGTAAGCTGGATATTTACAAAGAAAGGTTTTATTATGGTTGTTGTAGCTAACGCGGACGAGGATACGGTTATGTCTGTTGCGCTTGAGGCCGGCGCGGAAGATATGACGACAGAAGAAGGTATGTACGAGATTACAACCTCTGTCTATGCTTTTGAAAAAGTTAAAGACGCGCTTGAAAAGGTTGCCATACCTGTTGAGTCAGCTGAGATTACCATGATACCGGCTAGTACAATAAAACTCGAGGGTACTGACGCTAAACAGGTCTTAAGCCTTGTCGAGATGTTAGAAGATCACGATGATGTCCAAAATGTGTACGCGAATTTTGACATACCTGATGAATTAATAGAAGAAGGATAGTTTCGCATCGCGCTTGCCTGTCAGTAGGCAGGTATATCGTATTGAGTATTGCGTAAAAAAAGATTATGCAACGTAAAACGCAATATCCGCCTGTCGGCAGGTAGGCGCACGATGCATAACTCACGACGAAAATATGAAGATACTGGGTATAGATCCGGGCCTGGATATTACCGGTTATGGCCTGATAGATGAGAAGAGGGGCAGTGTATCTGTAATAGAGGCAGGTATAATAAAGACTTCCTGCAAAAGCTCACTTGCTATAAGAATTAAAACTATTCACCGCCAGCTTACAGATATTATAACCGTTCACAGTCCTGATGTATGCGTAATTGAGCAACTCTATTCTCACTACAAGCACCCTATGACAGCGATTCTTATGGGCCATGCCAGGGGTATTATCCTATTATGCTGCAGTAATGGTAATGTTGAAATAATAGAATATCCCGCAAAGACACCAAAGCGCGCTATTACAGGAAATGGAAACGCGTCAAAGTCACAAGTGCAACGCGTAGTTAACACTATACTAAATCTTAAAGATGCAGACCGCCCGCTTGATGTGACTGATGCTCTCGCGCTCTGTCTTACATATGTATACCATGCCAAAAACAAACACCTGGAGGCTGTTAATATATGATTAACGCGATAAGAGGTAAGCTTGCTAAAAAGAGCCAGGCAAGCATTACGGTTGATGTGGGCGGGTTAATTTATGAGGTGCTTATTCCTCTTACTGTGTATAACGGTTTGGAATCGACCCCGATAAACAGCGAAATATTTTTATTTACATTCCATTATTACGCGACTGACCATTCCAAGAGCTTTCCAGTGCTTATAGGTTTTATCAATGAGGTGGAAAGGGAATTTTTTGAGAAGTTTATTACTGTATCCGGGGTTGGCCCCAAGGCAGCAGTCAGGGCTATAAACAGGCCCATATCTGAGATAGCAAATGCCATTGACCAGGGAGATCTTGTTTTTCTAAAGTCCCTTCCCGGTATTGGAGAACAGCGCGCAAAAGAGATTATCGCGAAACTTCAGAACAAGATAGGAAAGTTCGGGCTTATACAGGATAGTTTTAAAACAGGCCCGCATACTGACTCTCAGGCGGATATTAAGAACGAGGCGTTGCAAGTGCTTATACAGCTTCAGTATAAGAAGCAGCAGGCAGAGGAGATGATACAGAAGGCTATGCAGAGGAATCCTAAAATCTCCGCGAGCGAAGAACTCCTGAATGAGGTTTATAAGCAGAAGAGGAGCAAACCATGAGCAAGATTAAAGAGGACGGACAGACAGAAAGGCAGAAGCTAATAACTGGCAGGGAGACTGACGAGGACCAGGTATTAAGTATTTCTCTAAGGCCAACGAAAATAAATGAATTTATCGGCCAGACAGGTCTTGTTGAAAATCTACTTATATTCATTGAAGCTGCCAAGAAGCGAAAAGAGCCTGCTGAGCATATACTCTTTTCAGGCCCTCCTGGACTTGGCAAGACAACGTTGGCTCATATTATGGCGCATGAGATGGGAACAAAGATAACAGCGACTTCAGGTCCCGCTATTGAGAGGGCAGGTGACCTAATAGGGATATTAACAAATCTTGAGGAAGGTGATATTTTGTTCATAGATGAGATTCACAGGATGTCAAAGGTTGTCGAGGAGTTTCTCTATCCTGCTATGGAAAATTTTCAGATAGATTTTGTAATTGATAAGGGCCCCTATGCCAAGACTATAAAATTTAATCTAAAGGCTTTTACCTTAATCGGCGCTACTACACGTTCGGGCCTGCTTACAGCGCCTATGCGCGGTAGATTCGGCCTATTCCATCACCTGGACTTTTACGAGCCGGAGGACCTGCTAAAGATAATTACACGATCCGCGGCGCTTTTATCTGTTAACATAACAAAGTCCGCGGCAATGGAGATAGCTAAGTGTTCGCGCGGTACACCGCGTGTAGCTAACAGGTTATTGCGCAGGGTACGTGATTATACCCAGGTTAAGGCTGATGGTGATATTGAGGAGAGCGTTGTGAATAAGGCTCTTAAGTCTCAGGGCATAGATAGTGCAGGCCTTGACATGGTTGACCGCAAGGTTTTAAGCGCGATAATAGATTATTACAACGGGGGCCCTGTAGGCATAGAATCCCTCGCGGCATCCCTTAACGAGGAACCTGATACTATAGTAGATGTTGTAGAGCCATTTTTATTGAAGATAGGTTATTTGAAGCGTACTCAAAGGGGACGTCAGGCAACCGAGCTTGCTTATAGGCATATGGAAAATAAGGACAAACATAAAAGCAAAGGATTAAGTATTAAGGATTAAGAATTAAATTATAAATTATATTAAAACGACGTTGAAGTTATGGCTTAATACTTAATCCTTACAACTTACAACTTAATCATGAAGATACTATTACATATTTGTTGTGCTCCTTGCGCAGTACACAGCATAAAAGAACTACAGGATACTGGCAATGCTGTTGAGGGGTTCTTTTATAACCCTAATATCCATCCCCTGTCTGAATATACAAATAGAAAAGAGTCATGTGTCAAGCTGTCTGAAATTACGGGAGTAAAGATATCTTTTTATAATGATTATAGGTTTGAGGATTTTTTCAGAAAGATTACCTTCCATGAGAATGAGAACAGGTGCGGCCTTTGTTGGGACCTACGTTTAAATAAGACCGCGGAATACGCGTCAAAGAACGGTTTTGATGGTTTCACAAGTACGCTTTTTATAAGCCCTTATCAGGATCATGAAGCAATGAGATTAATCGCGGCAAAGGCACAGGAGAGATATTCGATAAGGTTTTTTTATAAGGATTTCCGGCCTGGATTTCGCGCATCGCATAGGCTTTCCAGGGAAATGGGGCTTTATCATCAGAAGTACTGCGGTTGTATTTACAGCGAACGAGAGAGATTCCAGAAAACATATGGCAGGCAGCAGAAGACAGAGGCCAAATGAGAGGTGGAAGAGAACTGATTTCAAGCTGTAGCCTCTTTTTTTTGATATCTTTATTCTGTTGTTTTTTTATGCCTGTACCTTCTCTTATTGCCGTGACTATTAATCTTCCTGAAAAGATCAGGGTAGTAGTTGTGGATAATGTGGATGAACTTGATCTTTCCATAAAAGGAACATATGAGATAAGGACACTCGGGACAGAGGAGGTCCTGGAAGAGGGCAAGACCTTTTATAATATCAAGATAAGGCCTTGCCCTCATGGTATAGATTTTGGAAAGAAAAAGTTCAAGATATACGCTATACATATAGTGCCCCAAAGACAGCCTGCGATATATCTTGGTAAGAGGCTTTATAAGGGTAGCCTCGAGATTATAAAGACAAAAGAAGGCCTTCTCCGCGCTATTAATATAATCGATTTAGAAGATTACCTTAAAGGGGTGCTGTTTCATGAGGTATCTCATCGCTGGCCTATGGAAGCTATAAAGGCACAGGCAATCGCGTCAAGGACATTCGCGCTATACCAGGCTCAGCAGAACAATAATCAGGATTATTATCTCAAGGCAGATATAAGTTCCCAGGTATACGGTGGTGTGTACGCGGAGAGGTACCGTACAAATAAGGCTGTAGAAGAGACTAAGGGAGAAGTGCTTATATACAACGCTAAGCTTTTGCCTGCTTTTTTTCACGCAACATGCGGAGGACATACAGAAGATGCCAGAAGGCTCTGGGCTGTGAACGCAAAGCCGCTGAAAGGGGTAAAGTGTGTATATTGTAAAAACTCGCCACATTTTTACTGGGAGTGTGACCTGGCTCTTGATACAATTGAAAAAAAACTTAATGGTGCGGGGTATAATATTGCCGGTATAAGGTCAATAAAGGCTAAGGGAAGAGACGCATCCGGCAGGGTAATACAGCTTATCCTGGGAGGAAGAGAACACAGAATCAGGATAAGCGCTAAGGATTTTCGTCATATATTTAATTCCAGGATTATTAGGAGCACGAACTTTGTTGTCACAGTAATAGGAAAAGACGCGTATTTTAAGGGGCAGGGCTGGGGGCATGGTGTGGGCCTGTGCCAGTGGGGTGCGTTCTCAATGGCAAAAAAAGGTAAAACCGATCGTCAGATATTAAGCTTCTATTATCCTGACTCGCAGATAAGACGTATCGCAGATAAGTAAAGAGAACAAAACTTTTGCAAATATTAAATAATGAGACTTTCAGATTTTGATTACAATCTTCCGCAGGACAGTATCGCGCAATTTCCCGCAAAGGAGAGGGCTGATTCCAGGCTCCTGTTATTGGGCAGGAGTAACGCGGAGATAAGCCACCATAAGTTTAGCCAGCTTTGCACGTTTTTAAATAAAGGTGATCTTTTGGTACTCAATGATACAAAGGTATCAAAAGCCAGGCTTGTAGGCAGCAGGGTTGGATTTCAGGGGAAGATCGAGATACTGCTTATTGACAGGTTACAGGATAATATTTATGCGTGTCTGGCCAAGCCCGCCCGCAGATTTAAGAGTGGCACAAGACTGGTATTTGGCGATGGAAGGCTTGAGGCGGAGGTATTAAGCAGCGAAGGGGATTTTAAGCATATACGCTTTAATACAGATGGCGATCTTTCTATAATATTGGATAGAATAGGCCAAGTGCCTCTCCCCCCTTATATAAAAAGAGCGCCTGAAGAGCAGGACAAGCATAGATATCAGACTGTATACGCTAATAATATAGGGGCAGTTGCTGCTCCTACAGCAGGATTACATTTTACGAAAGAACTTTTGTCGGAGATCAAGGGCAGGGGGGTAGAAATAGCCTATATTACATTACATGTAGGTTACGCTACGTTCAAGCCTGTGACAGAAGATGAGATCTCCATGCATAAGATGCATAAAGAATATTTCGAGATATCTAAGCCTGTAGCAGAGAAGATAAACCGGGCTAAAGATATTGGCAGAAGGGTTATTGTTGTAGGCACAACTACATGCCGCGCCCTTGAATCCGCGGCAATAAAGCGCAAAACGTCCCTTGATTTCGCGCGGGATAGACAAGTCTTGCGTAGCAAGCAGGTGAGCGCTATACGTGATACAAAGGAATGGACAGATTTGTTTATATACCCTGGTTATGATTTTAAGGTTATTGATGGATTGTTGACAAATTTTCATTTTCCGCGCACAACATTACTTATGCTTGTGTCTGCTTTTTACGGTAAGGATAATCTCATGAAAGCATATAATGAAGCTATAAAAGAGAGGTATCGTTTTTATAGTTATGGCGATGCTATGTTAATACTTTGATAGCACAAGAATTAAGGAACTTATGTATAAACTCATACATAAAGATAAAGATTCACAAGCACGATTAGGTAAGATGTCTACCTCTCACGGAGAGATAAATACTCCGGATTTTATGCCTGTAGGTACTGCAGGGACTGTCAAGGCACTAACACCGGATGAGGTAACCTCATCCGGTGTACAGATTGTTCTTTCTAACGCATATCACCTATTACTCAGGCCTGGCGCTGAAATTATTAAACAGGCAGGTGGGCTTCATAATTTCATGAACTGGAATGGGCCTATCTTAACAGATAGCGGTGGATTCCAGGTTTTCTCTCTGGCACAGCTATGCAAGATTAAAGATGATGGCGTGGAATTTCAGTCGCATATAGACGGATCCAGGCATTTTATTACACCGGAATCTATTATTGAGTTTCAGCAGATATTAGGCAGTGACATTATGATGGTTCTTGATGAGTGCGTTCCTTATCCTGCTCAGTATGATGATGTCAAACGTTCGCTTAGGCTTACTACTGATTGGGCCAGGCGTAGTAAAAATGCTTTGAACCTTAAGCCTCTGGTTGGATCCCAGAAATTGTTCGGAATTGTTCAGGGCGGAATGTATTGCGATTTGCGAAAAGAAGCGGCGGAGCGGTTAACAGAGATAGGTTTTGACGGGTATGCTTTAGGTGGTTTAAGCGTAGGTGAACCGCGCGAACTGATGTATGAGATCGTTGAATCAACGATTCCCACGCTGCCGCAGGAAACACTGCATTATCTTATGGGTGTTGGCACAGTAGAGGACATATTGGAGTCCGTAGAACGGGGTGTAGATGTATTCGATTGTGTAGTGCCGACCAGAAATGGCAGAAACGGTGTCGCGTTTACCACAACAGGCAAGATGCAGATAAGGAATGCCAGGTATAAGGATGATAACACGCCTATAGATGAAGAATGCGCATGCCCGTGCTGCAAGGGGTATACGCGTTCTTATATACACCACCTGTTTAAGGCAAATGAAATATTGGGATTGAGACTATTGTCATTGCATAATATAACATTTTATGCTAAACTAATGCAAAATGTTCGTCATGCAATCGGGGAAAACAGGTTTACGGAATTTAAATATGGGTTTTTATCCCGTTATAATCTGAATATTATAAATTAGGACAAAATATAAGAAAGCGAGGAAGGTATGTTTGCAATAATAGCGTATGCGATGGGAGCAGCACCACAGCAGGAAGGCGCGGCGGCACCAAACCCGCTGATAAGCCTTATGCCGCTTATATTGATGTTTGTGATATTCTATTTTCTTCTTATAAGGCCTCAGCAAAAGAAGCAGAAAGACCATAAGAAGATGCTGTCTGAATTGCAAAAGAATGACCAGGTTGTTACGTCTGGCGGTATTTACGGTACAATAGTAAATATCAAGGATAACACCTATGTGATCAGGGTAGATGACAACGTGAAGATAGAAGTATTGAAATCAGCAGTATCCGGTGTAATAAAAAAGACAGAGAAGACAGCAAACAATTAATTGTGTAAGGATTTCTAAAATTTTATATCAAAACAAAATAGTTGCGCGAAGTGCCTATTTTGCAATAATATAAAGGAGTTTTGTCCAATGCAGAAGAATCTGAAATGGAAGACTATATTGATTCTTGTTGTTATAGGCCTTTCAATCTGGAGCCTTTGGCCGCCACTTAGTATCAGGGATAAGGAAGGTAATATTGTACGAGAAGGCAGGATAAACCTTGGCCTTGATTTGCAGGGAGGCATGCATCTTGTGCTCAAAGTTGATACATCAAAGCTTACAAAGAAAGAGGCGGAGGGTGCTCCTGAAAGAGCCTTAGAGATTATAAGAAACAGGGTAGACCAATTTGGGGTAAAAGAGGTTTCTATACAGCGGCAGGGTACGGATGAGATGGTGATCCAGTTGCCGGGCATTACTGACAGGGAAAGGGCATTAGAACTTATAGGCAGAACCGCGCTTTTAGAGTTCAGGCTTGTATCTTCTGACCCTGAGAAATTAAAGCAGGCCTTATCAGGAGAGGTGGACGATAGATATGATCTTCTGGAGACAGAAGACGGCCAGAAGATTCTTGTAGAAAAAAGCGCGGAGATTACCGGTGCGGATCTTATCAACGCGTTTGTCAAATTTGACCAATCTTCTTTTAACCAGCCTACAGTATCTATAGCCTTTAATAAAGAGGGTGCTAAAAAATTCGCCAGAGTAACAGGCAGCAATGTAGGTACGCGGTTGGCAATAGTTCTTGATGGTAATGTGAAATCCGCCCCTGTTATAAAAGAGAGAATACCTAGCGGCGAGGCTGTGATCCAGGGCAGGTTTAGCCCTGATGAGGCAAATGACCTCTCTATAATATTGCGCGCCGGCGCGCTTCCGGCCCCAGTTATAATTGAAGAGGAGCGAACCGTGGGCCCTCTTCTGGGACTGGATTCAATACAATCAGGTATAAAGGCGATAGCAATAGGCGCGCTGTTGGTATGCGCTTTCATGTCAATATATTATCTTTTGGCAGGTGTTGTTTCAGTCTTTGCGCTCTTGTTAAATTTTCTTATCATTCTTGGTGTTATGGGGTATTTTCATTTTACCCTGACGCTACCGGGTATAGCGGGGCTTATATTGACTTTGGGTATGGCGGTAGATGCTAATGTTCTTATATATGAAAGGATAAAAGAAGAGTTGCGCACTGGAAAGACTGTTCGTAGCGCGATATCTACAGGATACAGCAAGGCCTTAAGTGCTATTATAGACTCTAACCTTACAACGCTTATTGCCGCGATACTTTTATTCCAGTTTGGTACAGGCCCGATAAGGGGCTTCGCGATGACTCTTACAATAGGTATATTCGCGAGTCTTTTTACCGCGCTTGTTGTTACTCGTACAATATTCCAGCTTTTTGCGCTTTCACCGAATTTCAAGACACTAAAGATGCTTAATTGGATACACGATACTAAGATAGATTTTATCGGCAAGAGAAAGATATGTTATGGTATCTCGCTTGTAATAGTCATGGCTGGCCTTGTAATATTTGGCGCACGCGGTGAAAGAAATTTTGGAGTAGATTTTACAGGTGGGACCTTACAACAGATCCAGTTTAGTAAGCCTATTGATATAGCGAGAATAAGAACTATTGTTAATGGATTAGGGCTAAAAGGGGCATCAATACAGGAGGTATCAGGGGATCGTGAAGTATTGATACGCACCTCAGAGGACGCTGATGTCAAGATCAATGATGCCTTGAAGGGTTCAATAACAGATAATAGTTTTGAGCTTATGCGTGTTGAGAGAGTGGGCCCCTCCGTAGGAAAGCTATTAAGAAAAAATGCCATAAGAGCGCTGATTTTCGGACTTTTTGGTATACTGGCATATATCGGATTCAGATTTAAACATTGGGAATATGGCTTAGCGGGTGTAATGGCCTTGTTTCATGATGTTATAATTGTTATAGGGGCAATGGCTATTACCGGAAGAGAATTTGATCTTACTGTTGTCGCGGCTATATTAACAGTAGCAGGTTATTCTATTAACGATACAGTAGTTATCTTTGACAGGATAAGAGAGAACATGCGCCTTCTGCGTAAGATTAAATTTACTGATCTTATTAATCTGAGCATAAACCAGACTCTTGGCAGAACTGTCTTTACTACACTTACAACACTTTTTACCGCTATCGCGCTCTTTGTATGGGGTGGAACAGTGCTTAACAATTTCGCGTTCTGCCTTATTGTTGGTTTTCTTTCAGGTATATATTCAACAATATTTATAGCAAGCCCTCTTATCTTGTTATGGCAAAAAAGAAGACAACGTTAACAGGGCCGGAGTGTTTTTGACAGCGTATAAGAATATATAAAACCTGCGAGGGGCCCTACTCAAGTTAAGCCCATATCAGATCTGGCCTACCTGATAGTTCTTAATAACAAGGAACCTAAGTGAGGTTACCCTTTGTAATATTTGTTGTATGCAGGTTCCTACCCTCAGGTTTTTACAGGTTTAGTTTCCTCTTTTGCTCTTATACATATATACTTAGCAGTAGTCTGTCTGCTTTTTCGCGTTTAGAATTATAATGCTTTGAGGCCAAAATTATGCCAATACGGTTTAAAAGAATCCGCGGTATTTTAATTATTGTCCTGTTGCTTAACTGGATTGTAGCAGGGGCCAAGATTATCTACGGAATGATTACGCAGTCTACAGCTATGAGCGCAGATGGGTTTCATTCATTTGCTGATGGAGCCTCAAATATCATAGGCCTTGTAGGTATCGTAGTCGCTTCTCAGCCAAAAGATAGTGAGCACCCCTATGGCCATAAAAAATATGAGACATTCGCGGCTATAGTAATAGCGATGCTCCTTTTCATAATCTCTTTCAACCTTATAAGGGGAGGCATCGTAAGGTTTTTCCATCCTGTTGTATCCGAGGTTACTTTGATTAGTTTTATTGTTATGGTAGCCACCCTGGTTATAAATTATATTGTTTTTGTATACGAGAAGGCTAGTGCCAAGGTATTGACAAGTGATGTGCTTGCGGCGGATGCGGAGCACACAAGAAGCGATATGTTTATATCTATATCTGTTATCGCTACTCTTGTTGCTGTTAAATTAGGTCTTCCCGTCATGGATTCTATTGTTTCAGTCTGTATTGCCTTGTTTATCGCGCATACCGGTTTTGAGATATTAAAACAATCTTCTGATGTCCTTTGTGACCGTGCGGTAATACCTGTCGCCGATATAAAGAGGGTTGTTCTAGAGGTTAAAGCAGTAAGGGGCTGTCATGGTATAAGAACCCGCGGCAGGCAGGATGATATACATATAGACCTTCATATTACAGTTGATACTGGTATGACAATAGGAGACGCACACACCTTAAATCATAAAATTCAAGACACTATAAAAGAGAAGATAGAGGGTGTTACTGATATAGCTATACATATAGAACCCTCCGGAGAGCGGGTAAGATGAGAAAGACATGGCAGATAAGAGAAGAAGATTTAGCAGGCAAAAAAAGGCTATTAGATGCTATTTCTATATCGCCTATTATTGCCCAGCTTCTTATAAATCGTGGTATAAGAACAGTCAAAGACGCGGAGTTTTTTTTAAATCCTAGCCTGCTGAACCTGCATGATCCTTTTTTAATGAAATCGATGAAGCAGGCTGTCGCGAGAATAAAGAAAGCAATAAGTAGCAAAGAGAAGATTCTTATCTATGGTGATTATGATGTGGATGGTATATCGGCCACAGCGCTCTTATCCACTGTTCTTACGAGATTAAAAGCAGATGTTGAGACTTATATACCAAGCCGCCTTGAGGATGGTTACGGTCTTAGCGCGAAAAATATAAACTCTATACATAAAAAAGGCATAGAACTTCTTATAACAGTAGATTGCGGTATTACCGCTATTTCTGAGGTAGAGCTGCTTAACTCCCTTGGCATAGATACTATTATTACGGACCACCATACACCAGCAAAAGAGCTTCCCAACACAGATATCATTTTAAATCCTTTGCAGGATGGCTGCACCTACCCTGATAAAAATTTAGCGGGGGTTGGTGTAGCGTTTAAGCTTGCATCCGGTTTACTGGGTAAGGATGACAATTGGTTATACGAACAGCTTGATCTTGTATGCCTTGGGACTATAGCGGATGTAGTCCCTCTTGTAGGTGAAAATAGAATACTTGTAAAGAACGGCTTAAGCGAGCTTACGCATACAAAGAAGGAGGGGCTAAAGGCCCTTATAGAGGAGTCTTATATAAAAGGCGGGGAGATAACATCTTATCATGTTGGCTACATATTAGCGCCTCGTATAAACGCTGCGGGAAGGCTTGGAAGGCCCGAGACTTCTTTGGATCTTTTACTGACAGACAAGCCAAAGAAGGCAAGCGAACTCGCTAAGATGCTCACTAAAGAGAATAAGAATCGTCAAAAGATGGAAGATGTTGTATTGCGCCAGGCTATGGCAAGGATAGAAGGTGAGATAGACTTTACGCAGCAGAGGGTCATTGTCCTTGAAGGTGATAACTGGCATAAGGGCATTATAGGTATTGTCGCTTCACGTATCGTAGACAGGTTTTATAGGCCTACTGTTATGATATCTATGGATGGTAATGAAGGCAGGGGTTCTTGCCGCTCTATAAAGAATTTTAATCTTTTTAACGCGCTTAATGAATGTTCAGACTTTTTAAAAAGATATGGTGGCCATAAATACGCGGCAGGTTTGACCATAGACAGGGAGAGGTTGGTTGGTTTTAAAGATAGGATAAATCAGATTGCTCATGAAAATATATTACCTGAGGATTTAATCCCAAGTGTTAAGATAGACACGGAGATATCAATATCATCTCTAAACGAGGATCTGCTCGAGGAGCTTAATAGCCTTGGGCCATTTGGAATCGGCAATCCAAGGCCTGTCTTTTCATCGAGAAATCTTAGTATAAGAAAAATGCCGCAAGTACTCAGGCGCTCTACGTTAAAGATGTGGGTTACAGACGGAAATACAACAGCGGAGGCTGTTGGTTTTAATATGGCGGATTCTTTGCCGAGCGACCCCTTAAAGCAGAGAATAGATCTTGCTTATTCCTGCGATTTAAATACCTACAAAGGTATCACGTCAATAAAGCTTCAGATAAAAGACATGCGTGTCAAACAGCCCTCAGTTCGCAAGGTAGCCGCTACTAATCTCGCGTAATATCACAATTCATTACTTTTGCCTCAAAATGGTTTGGCAGCAAAATCTTTTCCCTTGCTTGGGTGATTTACGCAGGAACGTTTGCAAACCTAAAGCTAAGGTTTGCTCACTTTGTTTTGTTGCTCATTTATATAATTTAAATTACACGAAAAAGCCATGCTATCTCTCGACTTGGTTCGACTTGGTTCGACTCCGCTCACCACAAGTCGCTCACCACAAGTCGCTCGGGACTACTCGAGAGACCCTGAGCCCGTCGAAGGGTTCGCAACAAAGAGGTCCT
>CAZGAS010000007.1:15635-39705 GCA_964523875.1 uncultured Planctomycetia bacterium
GTCCCTAATAACCACTACTGGTGCTGCCTACTTAAGGAAAGTCTTTGACAAAAAAGCCTATATAATATATTATATTATACTAATACTTAAATATACACTATGCCTTGAATAATACGCATTAATAAGGAGGTCGATGTTGCAGATTGATATGATCATACATACGCTCGCTTTTAAATATGCCTTGGCAACAGGAGCGTTTGTCCTATTGGTTCTGATAGGTTTCTTTGCTAGAGGTATCATGCTAAGCCTGCTGAGTAAGGCTGTTCAGAAGACAGCTGTTCGCCTTGATGATATTATATTAGAAGCAGTAAAGGGCCCCTCTCTTATCTGGGTTCTTATCCCCGCGGTATATTTTTCTTTACAGATACTTCCTGATTTTTCAGAACACTGGGCCTTAATAACAGATAGAATCTTTCTGGGCTTGATAATAGTATCGATAACATGGACCCTTGCAAATGGCATATCGAACTTGTTAGCTGAATACGCGGGCAAGGTGGCCCCAGCCCTGCCCATTACCAGCCTTACGCAGAATTTTATAAAACTTGTTATAATTATTATCGGGCTTATGATACTCCTTGATTCATTAGGTGTAAAGATAACGGCCCTGATAACAGCTCTTGGTATAGGGAGTTTAGCAGTAGCGCTGGCGTTGCAGGATACGCTTTCGAATCTTTTTGCCGGCATTCATATACTTGTGGATAGGCCTGTGCAGATAGGGCAGTTTGTCAAGCTTGACTCAGGTGAGAAGGGTTACGTTACCCAGATCGGATGGCGTTCTGTAAAGGTAAGGATGCTTGCGAACAATACAGTGATTATACCAAATTCCAAGCTTGTAAACAGCGTTCTTAGCAACTACTATTACCCCGAGAGTGAGCTTTCCGTACGCGTACAGGTAGGTGTACATTATAAGAGTGACCTGGAGCATGTTGAGAAGGTTACTATTGAGGTAGGTGAAGAGATTATGAAAAACACAGCAGGCGCGGTGGGCGATTTTAAGCCTTTTATAAGGTACCATACATTTAATGATTTCAGTATAGACTTTACAGTCATATTAAGAGCGAAAGAGTTTATGGATAATTATGTTATAAAACATGAATTTATAAAAGCGCTACATAAAAGATACAAGGCGGAAGGCATTGAGATACCGTTTCCAATCAGAACAATACGCCAGGAGAAATAATGGTATATACGAAAAAGAATCTACAAGATACAGTAAGGGAGATACTTGGTGATAGGCTGCTTGTAATCGTATCAAATCGAGAACCTTATATCCATAGCATGCGTGAAGGCAAGATCTACTGCAGCCGTCCGACAGGGGGCGCGGTTACCGCTCTTGATCCTGTTATGCGAGCCTGTGGCGGAGTCTGGGTTGCTTATGGTTCAGGAAACGCGGATAAAAAGACCGTAGATAGCAAGAATCATGTAAAGGTCCCTCCTGATAACCCTTCTTATACCTTAAGAAGGATATGGCTAAGTAAAGAGGATGAAGCGGGCTACTATTACGGTTTCTCAAACAAAGGCCTATGGCCCCTATGCCATATAGCTTATACCAGGCCTGAATTTAATGAGAATGAATGGCAGGATTATTATAGTGTAAATGAAAAATTTGTTGATGCCGTGCTTGAAGAGATAGGCTCAAGAAAGGCGTTCGTATGGGTACAGGATTACCATCTGATGCTTGTGCCCCAGATACTTAAAAAGAAAAGGCCTGATCTAATAGTATCCCATTTCTGGCATATACCCTGGCCAAATTCAGAGGTATTCAGAATTTGCCCAAAACAGAAGAAGCTTATCGAGAGCCTTCTTTCAAATGATCTGCTGAGTTTTCATATACGTTACCACTGTGAAAATTTTTTCGATACAGTAGAAAAAACTCTTGAAGCCAGGATAGACAGGGAAAGATATTCGATTATTCATAATGGCCACGAGACACTTGTAAGGGCATTTCCGATAAGTGTTGATTTTAACGCTATTGAAAAGAAATCTGATACTCCGGAGATGAAAAAGCAGGTTGGCCCGCTTATTGAGGAATACAGCCTGCATGGGATAGATTACGTTATATTCGGACTGGATAGGATAGATTATACAAAAGGTATAATAGAACGCATAAGGGCCCTGGATAGATTCCTTGAAAAATATCCAAAGTACAAAGGCAAGGTTGTGCTTATACAGATAGGAGACCTTAGCAGAATACACCTCCAGGTATATAAGGATTTAAACGATGAGATAAACTCTGTGGTTGAAGAGGTAAACTGGAAGCATTCTACGGAAAGCTGGGCCCCTATAATTATGGTAAGGCGCCACCTTGTCTTTGATGAGATACTTGCTTTTTATAAGTTGGCTAATATTTGTGTTGTGAGCTCTTTACACGATGGCATGAATATTGTCGCTAAAGAGTATATATCAGCAAGGACAGACGCGGACGGGGTTCTTCTGTTGAGCCAATTTACCGGTGCCGCGCGTGAATTAAACGATGCGATATGCTTTAACCCTTTTGATATAGAAGAATTCGCTGATAAGATAAGACAGGCTATAGAGATGCCGGCAAAGGAGCGCAGGCAGAGAATGATAGCGCTGCGCGAGGTAGTCTCTGAAAAGAATATATATAAATGGGCTGGTGATATAATCTCAGAATTCGGCAAAATACACAATGGCTCAGGGGCACCAAGGGCCTGATTGAGAATAGATTGAAGTCTCTTATTTTAAACCTAAAACATATATCTGCAAGATTACCTAAAACAGGGCGCGTGTTGCTTTTCCTGGATTACGATGGTACGCTAAGCCCCATTGTAAAAAAACCTGACCAGGCAACCCTGCCTTTAAAGACGCGCCAAGCCTTAAGCAAACTTGTTAATAATAAACGCATAGTGGTCTCGATTGTAAGTGGCCGCGCGTTAGCCCAGGTTAAAAAGTTGGTTGGGCTAAAGGGTATATATTACGCGGGTTGTCACGGCCTTGAGATAGAAAAGATTGACAGCGCTTATTATTTTCCGGGGCTAGTTAAATTCAAGATACGGATAGATGCTATAAAGAGAAGATTGCAAATAGAGTTAAGTGATATAACCGGTTGGGAGATAGAAGAGAAGGGCATAATCTTCGCGTTACATTACAGAAGGGTAAAGGATAAAAATATCGAGAAGCTGAAGAGAAGATTTTATGATATTACTATGCCCTATCGCGCGGGAGGAGAGATAGTCGCGGCAAAAGGAAAAATGGTGTTTGAGATAAGGCCCGCGCTTAATTGGGATAAGGGCAGATACTGTTTATATCTTATGAAGAAACTTAAGCGCAAAGGCGAAAAAATAACACCTGTCTACATTGGTGATGACATGACTGACGAGACAGCCTTTAAGGTATTAAGGGGAAAAGGTGTTACCGTATTTGTAAAAGGAGAAAGAAAAACCTCGCTCGCGGAATATTATCTTGATTCCACAAGCGAGGTTAAAGATTTCTTAAGCCAGCTTGACGATTGGTTTTAAACAGCCTTTTTGACTTTACCATTTTTAATGCATTCAACGCAGACAACAATAGTCTTTTTGGTCTTTCCTACTACTGCCTTTATTTTTTGCAGATTAGGCATAAAACGACGTTTGTTAGTGCGAACTATTTTTTGGCCTACGCCACCTTTTCTCTTTGCCATACCGCGACGGGTTACCGTTCTTCCCGCTGTTGGGCCTTTGCCGCAGATTTCACATTTTCTTGACATATTTAATAACCTCCTTGAGAATTGTCTTAAATTTGTGATATGATACCATAGTATTGGATTATGCGCAAGTGAAATTCATCATAGAAAAGGGGACAGGCACCCTTTCTTAGGACTTGTCTATGCGAGTAACGCGAGTAGTAGATATAGCAGATACATCAGCGCGGTACATAAAAGGGGTTGGCCCTGACAGGTTAAAGCTTTTAAAGCGGTTGGGGATATCTACAGTAAAAGACTCTCTCAAATATTTTCCCGCGCGCTATGAAGACCGCAGTAATATAACGCCCATTTCTCAGCTTAAGCCCGATCTCTTCCAGACAACAAAAGGCAAGGTAGTCTCATCAAGTATTTTCAGGGCCAGGAAGTCTATGACAATATTTCAGCTCGTTGTCTCAGACGGTACTGCCAGGCTCTGTTGCCTTTGGTTTAGGCAGCCGTATATGAAAAAGTATTTCAAGGAGAACGATGTAATAATATTATACGGTAAGATTCATAAAACTACAAAACTCCAGGTTATTCATCCTGAATATGAGATTATAAGAGACGAGTCAGGAGATGAGGATACTGTTCACACGGGCAGGATAGTTCCTATATACCCTCTGGCATTAGGGGTTCATCAACGGAGTCTTAGGCGCATAATAAAGAATTCCATAGAGCAGTATGCCTCTTATACTGACGAGATTATCCCTGTGCAGATACAGGCCAGGCATAAGCTTCTTGATATCTGTTCGGCTATCAAAAATATTCATTTTCCGGAAAATGATAGCCAAAGAGAACGCGCAAGGAGAAGGATAGTCTTTGATGAATTTTTCCTCTTACAGCTTATTCTTGCCGTAAAAAGACATAGATTGAAAAATATGCCTGGTGGCAAGGCACACATGGTTGAGAAAGAGAGAGAAGAGAAATTTCTTAACGTCCTTTCCTTTAAGCCTACAGATGCCCAGAAAAGAGTATTAGAGGATATCAAGTCAGATATGACAAGTCCGCGGCCAATGCAGCGGTTGATACAGGGTGAGGTAGGCTCCGGCAAGACTTTTATAGCTGCTTATGGGCTATTTCTTACAGTAATAAATAGCCACCAAGGTGCTATTATGGTACCAACAGAGATACTAGCAAGACAGCATTACCTTGCCTTTTGCGGTCTTTTTGCGCCGCTTGGCGTAACGGTAGCGCTTCTTACAAACAGTATGAAAAAAAAGGAAAAGGATGAAGTGCTTAAGTCCATTGCAACAGGTTCGGTTGATATAGTAGTTGGCACACATACGCTGATACAGAAAAGTATTGAGTTTAAAGATCTAGGGCTTTTGGTTATTGATGAACAGCATAAGTTTGGTGTTGAACAGCGAGGCGCGCTTAAGCCAAGAGCTGAAAATTATGATATGCTGGTAATGTCAGCAACTCCTATACCGCGTACAATGGCAATGACGTTATATGGAGATATGGATATATCGATTATTGACGAGCTTTGGCAGGGCAAGAGAAATGTTAAGACTATGTGGGTTGATAAGGCACGCATCAATAGGGTGTATGATTTTGTAAAAGAGCAACTTAAGGAGAAGAGGCAGGCGTATATAATATATCCTGTAATAGATGAATCTTCCGCGCTTAAGTCAGAGGGCGCCGCAAAGATGTACAAAAAATTACAGAATGAAATATTTCAGGACTTCAAGGTTGGCCTGATACATGGCAGGCTCGATGATCATGAAAAGAGTGAGATTATGAGAGGCTTTAAGAAAAGAGAGATCGATCTGTTGGTCGCGACTACTATTGTAGAGGTAGGAATAGATGTATCTAACGCCTCTGTAATGGTAGTAGAAAACGCGGAGCGTTTTGGCCTAAGCCAGTTGCACCAGTTAAGAGGCAGAATAGGCAGAGGGAAAGACGCGTCATACTGCCTGCTTGTTTCAGACGCAAGAACAGAAGAGGCAAGACAGAGGCTTGAAGCAATAGCGAATACAGAAGATGGTTTTAAGATCGCGGAGCAAGACTTGAATATAAGGGGCCCTGGGGAACTTTTCGGAAAAAGACAACATGGACTCCCGGAGCTTGCTCTCGGGAACCTGGTATCTGATGTCGATATCTTAGAAGATGCCCGCAAGGAGGCATTTAATCTTGTAGCTGAAGATCCTAATTTTTCTAAGCCTTCTTACGCAGCCCTTAAAAAAGAGTTAAATGATAATTTTAAGGACAAATTTCATCTTGGCCTTATAGGTTGATACTAGGTAGAAGGTAAAGGGGTTAGTATTAATTCTTACAACTTACAACTAAACACGGATATAACTTATGATAAAAGGATAATATGAGAGTAATTGCTGGAAAATACAGAGGCAGAAGATTGTTTATGCCTAAGGGCATAAGACCCACAAAGGATAATGTTAAAGAGTCATTATTTAATGTATTGGCTGCTGGCCTTGAAGGCGCGCGAGTACTTGATCTTTTTTCGGGAAGTGGCTCTTTAGGCATAGAGGCATTAAGTAGGTCCGCGCAAGAAGTGGTTTTTGTTGATAAAAGCAAGATATGTACAGATATTATTGACAAAAGTATAACAAGGATAATATCTAACGAAGAATCAGCCAGCATCAGGATAGTTACTATGGACGCCTGTGCCGCTATCAGGCTTATGCACAGAGAAGAGAAGCAGTTTGATATTGTTATCCTGGACCCTCCGTATAACAAATTTTCCCGATCTTCTGAAAAAGGCCCAGCCCCTGCCCAGTATAATAAAAACCGCATAAGAAAATGCTTGAAGTATATTACTGTATATGATATACTTCCTCATTCAGGTTTAGTAGCGGTCGAGCATTTTAAGAAAGAGAGCCTGCCTGCTAAAACCTCACACCTCAGATTATTACGCCAGCTTAAATACGGCGATACCATAATAAGTATATATAAAAAGAAGGATAAGGATGACTAGCATAGCTATATATCCAGGAAGTTTTGATCCCCTTACTTATGGCCATATTGATCTCATAAAGAGAGCGGCAAAGATATTCAAGAAAGTGATAGTAGCGGTTACTGATAACAGCTCTAAGAGCAGCTTTTTTACGCTTAAAGAGCGTCTTATGCTTATAAAGCGCGTAACGGCAGATTTTGAGAATATCGAGGTTGACAGCTTCGAAGGTCTATCCATAGATTACGTAAGAAGTAAAGGTTCTTATGTTATTATCCGAGGCGTCAGGATGATATCAGATTTCGAATATGAATTTCAGATGGCTCTTACAAACAGGCGCCTTAGCAAAAATGTGGAAACTATATTTTTGATGCCTAATGAGTCCTACTCATATATTTCGTCAAAACTTATTAAAGAAGCGGCAGCCCTGGGCGCGGATGTAAGCTGTTTTGTGCCCAAGCTTGTGGCCGCGGCGATTAAGAAAAAGCTTTCAAAGAAAAAATAGAGGAGAGTATGCTAAAAGTAATAGCGGAATTAAGGGAAAGGGCAAAAAAGAAGAGGCGCAAAATAGTGCTTCCTGAAGGTGAGGATATAAGGACAATTAAGGCCTCAGATTATATAAATCGTGAGAAGCTGGCAGACCTTATACTGCTGGGTAATAAAGATAGAATAGACGCTATTTGCAAAGAGCATGGATTGGATTTAAGCGGCGTAGAGATTATAGATCCTGTTTCCTCAAGAGAACTCAATGATCTTTCAAGCAAGCTTTACCAGATACGAAAACATAAGGGAATGGAAGCAGAAGACGCGAGAAAGCTTCTTATAGAAAAGCCTGTCTATTACGGAGCAATGCTTGTAAGAGAGAATAAGGCAGATGGTTTTGTGGCAGGAGCGATACATACCACAAGAGATGTAGCAAGGGCAGCGCTCTGGTGCATTGGTATATCACCGGAGATAAGAACTATGTCAAGCTCTTTTATAATGGTGCTTGAGGATGAATCTTTTGGTGAAGGCGGTGTTATCATATTCGCGGATTGCGGCATTGTGCCGGAACCATCTCCAAGGCAACTGGCTAATATAGCTATGTCAGCAAGCAGGCTTATGAAGAATATATTCGCTACTACACCAAAGATTGCGGTTTTAAGTTTTTCGACAAAAGGCAGCGGCGAGACAGAAAAGACTGAAAAGTTAGTACGCGCAGTTGAGATAGCCAAGGAGAAATACCCCGATCTCATAATAGATGGCGAGCTCCAGGCAGATGCTGCGCTTGTGCCTGAGGTAGCTAAGAGGAAAGCTCCAGAAAGCTCTGTAGGCGGACAGGCAAATGTACTGATATTCCCAAACCTTGAATCAGGTAATATAGCTTATAAGCTTACAGAGAGACTCGCAAAGGCTCGTGCGTTAGGGCCATTATTACATGGAGTAGCAGCTCCCTGCAGTGACCTCTCGAGAGGATGTTCCGCGGAAGATATTATTGATATAGTATGTGTAACATCTATGCGTTGCGCGTATAGTTATCATTCTAAGTCCAATAAGTAAAATCCGGAAGACGGCATTAATCCATGAAGATACTTGTAATAAACAGCGGTTCATCAAGCATAAAATATCAATTTTTTAATACTCTAAAGTCAGAGTCTTTGTGCAAGGGTTTAGTTGAGAGGATAGGTTCGGGAAAGAGCAGCCTAACCCATTGTATCTCCGGCAAGAGGCCATCTGTATCGACAATAGATGCTGTTGATCATGACCAGGCAATAAGGCATATATTTGATATTATAACCAGTCCCGATCTTGGTGTGATAGGTTCTTACAAAGAGATTACAGCTATCGGTCACCGTGTTGTTCACGGCGCGGAGCTATTTTTACAACCTACTCTTATTAACGCGAAAGTAATAGAGGCAATAGAAAAATTTAATGATTTGGCGCCATTGCATAACCCCCCCGCGTTATTAGGTATCCGTGCCTGCAGGAGATTCGCGAAAGGTATTTCCCAGATAGCTGTATTTGATACCGCGTTTCACCATACAATACCCCCATATGCGTACATCTACGGCATACCGTATGAATTTTACAGCAGATACAAGATAAGGCGTTATGGTTTTCACGGTACAAGCCATAAATTTGTAGCGGAGCAGGCTGTCAGGATAATGAAAAAGCCGCGCGCGAAGCTCAAGCTGGTCACCTGCCATCTGGGAAACGGTTGTAGCGTTACAGCTGTTAAGAACGGAAGGTCAATAGATACAAGTATGGGCCTTACCCCGCTTGAGGGGCTTTTGATGGGGACAAGATGCGGGGATATAGATCCTGCCGTGGTTCTTTATATAATGGAGAAAAAAAACCTCAGCGTAAAATTAGTCGATAACCTGCTTAATAAAGAGAGCGGCATGCTCGGGTTATCGGGAATCAGTAACGATATGCGGGATGTCCAAAAACACGCGATGGCTGGTAACAAGCGCGCGAGGTTAACGCTTGATATTTTCACTTACCGTATAAAAAAATATATAGGCGCTTACGCCGCTTCCATGGATGGGTTAGACGCGGTTGTGCTGACAGGCGGTATAGGTGAGAATAGTTCCCTTGTAAGAAATAGCATAAGCAAGGGCCTTAAGAATTTTCTCGCTAGATTGAAGACAAAACTGCTTATCATACCTACTAATGAGGAGCTAATGATCGCGCGCGAGACAGTAGAAGTAATCAAAAAGCGGAAAAAATGAAAATATGCGTAAAAGAGATAATGCGGGATGGCTTAGATCTTGAAGAAGAGGTCAGTTCTCAAGAGCTGGCTTTGGATAAACTGCATGACGAAACTATCTCAGATATTAGGGTCAAGGCGCACATAGAAAAAGATAAGGATGTTGTTATTGCTTCTTGTGATATAAGGGCCAATGAGAGGTTGGCCTGCAGCAGGTGCCTTGAAGAGTTTGATCTTATTTTTGAGAAGAAGGAGGACTTTGTTTATAACCTGAGCGGTGAGCATATAATCGAGCTTAATGATGATATCAAGGATACCATACTTCTTGATTACCCGATAATGCCGCTGTGTAAGCCTGACTGCAAGGGGCTCTGCCATTATTGCGGCAAAAATTTAAACGAAGGTTCTTGTGACTGCGAGAAAGAGAGGGATAAAGCATGCCGAGAATAGGAATAATAGGCGGTAGCGGACTTTATGATATTGAAGGCCTCCAATCACCTAAATGGGTTAAGGTTGGTACCCCTTTTGGAGAGCCGTCAGATGAATATCTCTGTGCTAATTTTTCAGGCGTTGAATTAGCGTTTCTTCCACGACATGGAAGAGGCCATTGTTTATTGCCCTCAGAGCTTAATTACGCTGCCAATATCTATGGCATGAAAAAACTGGGTGTAGAGATGATTATATCTGTCTCCGCGGTAGGCAGCCTTAAGGAAGAGATAAAACCCCTGGATATACTTATTCCTGACCAGTATGTTGACAGGACCAATCAGGCACGAAGGACCACATTTTTTGGAGATGGCATTGTAGCACATATAGCGCTAGCGGAACCAACCTGCCCAGAACTTAGCAGAATCGTCTATGAAGTAGCAAAGGCACAAGGATTACCTGTCCATTTAGGAGGCACGTATCTGAATATGGAAGGCCCTGCCTTTTCAACAAAGGCTGAATCAAATCTCTATAGAAACTGGGGCATGGATGTTATCGGTATGACAAATATGGCGGAAGCCAGATGCGCTAGAGAGGCTGAGATATGTTATATTACCATGGCTATGGTTACAGATTATGACTGCTGGCATGAATCAGAGGATGTAAGCATCGAGATGGTAATCCAGAACCTGCTTAAGAATGTTGATAACGCGAAGAAGGTATTAAAAGAGGTTATTGCTAAATTGCCTGATAAAAGAGATTGTATATGCGCCAGCGCGTTGAAAAACGCGATTATTACAGACCCCGCCCTGATATCAGAGGATATAAAGAAGCGGCTCGATATTATTATTGGGAAGTATATTAAGGGATAGTTTTGTTACAATTTGCGCAGATAAGAATGCTGCTTATACCTATTGTCTTCGCAGCGCTGGTATTTTTGCCCATTAGCTTAGATTCATGGCAAAAAAATCCAATGCGCTGCTATAGGCAAAGGCATAAGCAGCCATAAAATGATATTTTAATTGCAACAAGACTACCTGAATATTAGAGGTTGAGACGGATATGGACTATAAAGATACATTAAATTTACCTAAGACAGATTTCAAGATGAAGGCCAATCTTCCGCATAAGGAGCCTGATATTGCTGGGTTCTGGAAAGACAGGGATATATATACTAAGATAAAACAGGCGCGTGCAGACAAACGTAAATATATACTTCATGATGGTCCCCCATACGCGAATGGTCATATACATATCGGTCATGCCCTTAACAAGACCTTGAAGGATATAGTAGTTAAATATAAGACAATGCGCGGGCATTATTGTGAATATGTACCGGGCTGGGATTGCCACGGGCTTCCTGTTGAGCATCAGCTTCTTAAAAAACTTAAGAAGCGAAAAGATGATATCGAGCAGGTGGAATTTCGTAAAAAAGCCTTTGAGTATGCAGCAGGATTCGTTGATATACAGAGAGAAGAGTTCAAGAGATTAGGGGTTTTTGGAAAATGGGAGGATCCATATCTTACAACAGATAAGGATTACGAAGTAGCCATTATTAGTTCATTCGCCAGGCTGGTAGAGCAGGGTTATATATATAAGGGGCTAAAGCCGGTCAATTACTGTTACAGATGTGAGACCGCCTTAGCGGAAGCGGAAGTAGAATATGACCAGCATACATCGCCTTCCGTGTATGTGAAATTCCATATTACAAATCCAGAGTTTAATCTTGCTGGGTTACCTGATCAGAAGACATATATTCTTATCTGGACAACTACTCCTTGGACACTTATAGCAAATGTAGCGGTAGCGGTTCATCCTGAAGCCGAGTATGTGTTTTTAGAGATAGGTAATAACGAGACTATTATTATGGCAAAAGAGCTATTAGAGAAGGTATCTCAACGCTGCTCTATAGAGAACTATAAGATACGCTCTACTGTAAAGGGAAAGGATCTGCAGCGTTTAAAATTAAAATATAGTTTTCCATTATCCGCTGCTAAAAATGAAGGACAGGTTGTAACTGCAGAGTATGTGTCAATGGAAGAAGGAACAGGATGCGTTCATACAGCTCCTGGCCATGGCCAGGACGATTATCTTACTGGGCAAATATATGGACTTGAGACAATCATGCCTGTTGATGAAAAGGGCAGATTTACAAACGATGCAGGAGAATTTGCAGGGATAAATGTACACAAGGCAAACGATGCTATTAAAGACAAGCTTATAACCTTGGGCCTCCTGCTTCATAGCGATTCTATAGCACATTCTTACCCCCATTGCTGGAGATGTAAAAATCCCATAATATTCAGGGCAACAGAGCAATGGTTTATGTCCATTGACCATAATGGATTAAGAAAGAGATTGCTGGAAAAGACAAAAGAGGTTAAGTGGGTTCCTGGCCAGGGTCAACAGCGAATATCAACTATGATAGAAAGTCGCCCTGACTGGTGTTTGTCCCGGCAAAGATATTGGGGGGTTCCGATACCTGTTTTTATGTGCAGATCATGCAAAAAATGGATAGCAGATCCTAAAGTTATAAATCATTTCGCGGGCATCGTTAAAGAGAAGGGCACTGATGCCTGGTTCGCGCTCGAACCAAAGGACCTTTTGCCCGATGGTTATAAATGTCCATACCCAGATTGCGGAGGAGAAGATTTTCAAAAAGGAGAGGATATTCTTGATGTATGGTTTGAATCCGGGGTGAGCCATGAGGCAGTATTACGGGCAAGGAAAGGCCTGAGTTACCCGGCAGACCTTTATCTTGAAGGCAGTGACCAACACAGGGGGTGGTTCCAGTCATCTCTTATTACATCAATGGCAATGAACCGGGATTCCGCTTTTAAATCCGTACTTGTGCATGGTTTTGTTGTTGATGGCGCGGGTAGGAAGATGTCAAAGTCGCTGGGCAATGTTATCTCTCCCCAGGAGATAATAAAAGATTATGGTGCGGACATATTAAGGCTCTGGGTAGCGTTCTCAGATTATAATGATGATATACGTATATCTGACAAGATTATAGCGCGGCTTACTGACGCGTATCGTAAGATACGTAATACCGCACGTTTTATACTGGGTAATATCTATGATTTTAATCCGGATAAGGATATTGTTTCGTATGAAGATATGGCTGAGATCGATAAATGGGCCGTATTGAGGGCCCACAGCCTACTCCGGAATATAGATGTTTTTTATAAAGACTTCCAGTTCCATAAGGTTTACCATAGCTTGTACGCGTTTTGCATAATTGATATGTCAAACTTTTATATGGATGTGGTAAAAGATATATTGTATACATTTAAATCTGATTCCGCGAGGCGGCGTTCCTGTCAGAGCGCTCTCTATGAGATTCTTAATACAATAGCCAAGGTCATAGCCCCTGTTATGGTATTTACCTCGGAAGAGATATGGCAAAGTATGCCGAAGGCAAAAGACGCGCCACAAAGCGTGCATCTTAGCCTGCTGCCGGAGACAGCGAGCCTTAAGAGAGATGACGGGCTGGAATTAAAATACGATAAGCTTAGAAAAATAAGGAACGCTATATTAAAAGTGCTTGAAGCTAAGCGGGTTTCTGGTATAATAAGGAGTTCATTAGAGGCAAAGGTAAGGCTTTATTCTGGGTCAGAAGGGGTTTATAGTTTTTTAGCTGAGTATGAGACAGACCTTCCGGGGCTCTTTATCGTCTCTCAGGTTGAGTTGTGTAAGCGGAAACAATCCCCTGATGCTGATGCTGTTGCTGTTGAGGAGATACCTGATATATCGATTGAAGTAAGCAAGGCAGAAGGCGAAAAATGCGATAGATGCTGGAACTTCAGCAAGAGTACAGGAAGTAATAAGAATTATCCCGGCACGTGTAATAGGTGCCAGGAGGTGCTTATTACTATGAAAGGAGACAATGCCCAATGAACAGGCAGCTTAAGGCAGAGCTTAAGGATACCCTTATAAAACTGAGGAAGGACATCTGTTCAAAGATAGACAATATTGAAAAAGAGAATTTAGGCAGGTCACAAAAAGAGGCAACGGGTGATCTTTCAGGATACAGCTTTCATATGGCGGATGTGGCAAGTGATAATTATGAACGTGAATTATCTCTTGGTCTCGCGGCGAGAGAGAGAGATATGCTCTATAGAATAGACAGCGCGATAAAACGTTTAAACGATAAGAATTTTGGAAGATGCGAACAATGTAACAAAGAGATAGCCATAAAGCGTTTAACCGCTGTGCCGTACGCGTTATTGTGTATTAAATGTCAGGAGCAAGAGGATAAAAAGCCGAAACAGAGTTAATCGAGTGCGGCCCTTTTTCATTATATCAATTATAATATTTTCTATTGATCGTGTGCTTAAACTTCTTATCTTTAGAAGTTTTACACAAGGTTCTTCTTTTCCTGTGTTAAAGAATATCTTGCACATTACCCCTGTTTATAATAGCGGTATCGCTTTCGGGCTCTTTAAGGATTTTAATACATCCATACTGGTAGCGATATCTTTGTTTACCGCTCTTTTTATCATATATATAATTTTTGTAAAAAAACCAAGGTCACGTTTATTGGTATCAGCGTTATCTCTTATCATGGCAGGCGCGGCGGGTAATCTTATAGACAGGATTACCTATGGCTATGTCCTGGATTTTATAGATTTAAGAGTATGGCCTGTTTTTAATATCGCAGATTCAGCGATTACTATCGGCGCGATTATGATATTGATTTATATCTTTAACACGCGGCCAAATATTGAACGCCAAAAACCGAGAACCTAGATATGTACCCAGTACTATTTTCAATAGGACCTTTAACAATACATTCATATGGCCTTATGCTGGGAATTGCTTTTTTGGTGACTACGTATCTGGCATCGAAGCGCGCGAAAATATTTAACATTCCAAAAGATACAGTCAGCAACCTGACTATCCTTTTTCTTATTTCAGGCGTAATAGGCGCCCGCGTTGCTTATATCCTTTATAACATGAATGATTTTGTCGGACGCCCTTTACAGATGTTGATGGTTAACAAGGGCGGCCTGATATTCTACGGCGGGCTTATATCAGCGGCTTGTACAGGTGTTGTATTTGCGAAAATAAAACATCTTTCGATACCGGATACAGCTGATCTTATGGCCCCTTTTATCGCGCTCGGTCATGCCATAGGAAGGCTGGGTTGTTTTTTAAATGGTTGTTGTTTTGGTAAGCCTACGGATTCTTTTCTTGGCCTCTGTTTTCCCCATACCATCGTAAAGGTCTATCCTACCCAGTTATTTTCTTTTGCAGGGCTCTTAATAATATTTTTCATACTTTTTCCAAGGCAGGAAAGGCGCAGCTTTAAGGGGGAGATAATATCCTCGTATCTTATGCTTTATGGCGCGTTTAGATTTTTTATTGAATTTCTCCGTGGAGATATTTTGCCGGTTTTTCATGGCCTTACAGCCATGCAGCTTATAAGTATTGTCCTTATAATATCGGGTATGGTTTTGTATATACTCATGAAAAACCTGAAGAAGAGTGACGGTTAATTTCAAAATTAGTATGCGAATTTTCATATCCAGCTCCTTTGTTTAAGGAGTAACGCGCAAGGACGCCTAATGAATAAAGAAAGGTTAGCGGTAGGTATCGAGGATGAAGGCAAGCGGCTCGATATCTATCTTGCGCAGAAATTTAGCGACAGGTATTCACGCAGCCAGATAAAACATCTTATTGAAAGATTATTTGTTAGTGTTGCGGGTAAGGAAAAGAAGGCCCATTATCTGGTAGCGAGAGATGATATCATAGAGATTCTCACCCCTAAGACAGAAGCTACGCCAATAGTTTCCGAGGATATTCCCCTTGAGATAATTTACGAGGATAGTGATATCATTGTGCTTAACAAGCCATCAGGCATGGTTGTTCATCCCGCCCCCGGCAATAAAGAACATACATTGGTTAACGCCCTTCTTTTTCATACAAATAACAGTTTAGCATATATAGGCAGTGAAACAAGGCCGGGCATTGTCCACAGGCTTGATAAAGAAGTATCAGGACTTATGGTTGTCGCTAAGACAGACAGTTCTTACCGGGCGCTTGTTAATAGTTTTAAAGCAAGAGCTATCAAGAAGATATATATAGCTTTTGTAAAAGGGGTTGTTTCGCGAGATACAGGTTCTTCAGAATTGCCCATAGGAAGGGCAGCACGCGACAGAAAAAAGATGGCAGTACGGTTTTTTAATTCTAAAGAGGCTGTTACAAGATTCGAGGTGCTTAAACGATTTAAGCACTATACGAAGCTACGTATTCGCATTGAGACTGGCAGGACTCACCAGATAAGGGTTCATATGTCTTATATGGGCCACCCTATCATAGGTGACAGACGATATGGCGGAGAAGCGTTTAAAAGGATCGCTCTATACGCGGCTGAACTTGAGTTTTCACATCCGCGCACGGAAAAAGACGTAGCCTTCAAGATAGATATTCCTGAGGAACTTAAGGTATTAGATAAATGACATTTTTTTCAGACAGTTATTTGTTAATGTTACAAAATAGTTACGCGCGGTAGCTATTTTATTGACTTTATCTCACTTTACAAATATACTATAATAAGTATTAGTAGTCTATAATACGTGAATTGAAAAAAACGATAAGGCAATATAATAATTGCTAGAAGCATTTAACTTATTATGTTAAAAAATATAAAAGAGATTGTAACACTGATTTTGGTAATACTGGCGTTAGGTGTTTCGGCATGGTGTTTTTTATTGAAAAATATTACTGTGCATGAACGCCTCTTGACAGAAGATAACCTGTTTGATGAAACGATTATAAGCAAGAAGGCCCAGGAGAAGTTATCCCGCGCTGAGAAAGAGAAAGAAGGGCTGCAGGCCAATGTCAACCAGCTTATGCTAAAGGCCCAGGCCCTGGATCAGGAGATTGCAGGTTACAAGAATACCATCAATGCTTCCAAGCGCCAATTATCCAGTATTAATAATAGCAGTGTTCTCATTGGAAGTGAGATGACGCTGGCAAATTCTAATGTTAATAATCTGAAGAATAGAATCACCTATATCACCACAGATGCATTGAAGGTCTCAGGTAAGTTGGAACTTCTTACAAAGACCAGGGACGCTTTGCAGGAACGACTTGCGCAATACACACGGGAAGAATATGCCATGCCGATTATGCATGAGGCGAGAAATGACATTCCAGAGCCTGCTATCCGGAAATCAGTTGCTTCTTTAGCTGAAGAGCCTGTTGGTTCTTTCGGGGAAGTCTTGACAGTTAACAGGGAATACGCCTTTTTAGTTATAAGCCTTGGAGAGCGAGACGGGATAACCGAGGGTATGGTTTTTAATATTCAGAGAGATAATCAGAATCTAGGGCAGATAAGGGTAGAGACAGTCAGGGAGAATATCTCCGCTGCCGCCCTTATTGATAAGAATATTCTTTCAGAGATAAGGGCCGGGGACATGGTGTCACCCAGGTACGAGATATAGAATGGATAAGAATAAACAGATTATAATAGCGGGAATACTGGTAATTATTGTGGCCTTTGTTTCTGCTTACTTTTTCTATATGCAGGCAAACGCGGAGGCCAAAAAGATAGATTCCCTTAAAGGACAGATAGTTATTATTACTGAAGAGAGAATGGTGCTTATTAAGAAGATAGAGGAGATAAAACAGAAGAAAGAAGAGCTCTCTCTTAGCCTCCAGGGTTATAGCGTGAATATTCAGAATAATGAGGCTGAGCTCTTAGATATTGATAAAGAAAAAGAGGATGTGTTAACTCAACTACAAGCGCAAAAAAGAGCCTTAGCCTTGTTGCAACAGGGCTTGAAAGATGTTAAACTGGAAGAGTCCGCTCTAAAGGAAAGCCTAAACAAGGCCAAGGATAATCACGCAGGTGTTATTCAGGCGCTGGAATCTATGCGAAAGAAAAAATCCGCGCTTGAGGAAAAGATAAAATCCTCTCTCGAAACTTCCCGTGGCGTTGAATTACGCAAAATAGTAGTCAGGATGGCAAGCCCTGTTAATGGTAATGTCATTGACGTGAATAGAGAATATAATTTTTCTGTAATTGACCTTGGTTTCTTGGATGACGTAAAAAACGGTGATGTCCTGGGGATATATCGTGACGGGACATTGATGGCGAAAGCCATTATAGAGAATGTCTATGAAGATATGTCGAGCATAATAGTATTTGATGAGTGGAGAGATGTCCAACTTATTTATGGAGACACAGTTAAACTCCTGAAAAGCTAAAATAAGACAATAGCAGCGCTGCTTATCTTTGCAGGTTCAATCTTAAAATACCTAATTTAAAGATGATAAATATAGAAAAGATACCCATTCTGCGTGGTGAGATATCTGTCAGTGGTGATAAGTCTATATCCCACCGGGCGGTTATGATATCCTCTATTGCTAAAGGTGACAGTCTAATACGCAATTTTTTAGAGGGCGAAGACTGCGAGGCCACAATAAGCGCTTTTAGGAACATGGGCATATCTGTTGATAGTGAAACAGGCGGTAATATTATTGTGAAGGGAAAAGGGCTAAGAGGGCTTAGTCAGCCCGCGGATAGCCTCTATCTTGGTAATTCAGGTACGTCAATGCGCCTCTTACTTGGTATATTGGCTGGCCAGGATTTTAAGGCTGTTCTAAAAGGCGATCCATCACTTTCAACAAGGCCCATGAAAAGAGTGACTCAGCCTTTAATGCTTATGGGTGCTGAGGTAGAAGGTGCAGATAACGCTAATTTCGCGCCGATTACAATTTATGGCAGGCCGCTTAAGGCGATATCTTATAAATCCCCTATAGCAAGCGCGCAGGTCAAATCCTCGATAATCTTTGCCGGGCTTTACGCGAATGGTAGGACCACGGTTACTGAGCCATATAAGTCAAGGGATCATACCGAGAGAATGTTAACTTTCTTTGGCGCTGATATAAAGGAAGAAGGACTGAGCGTATCCATCGAAGGGTTGGGAAATAAGGAGTTTGGCCCTCGGGACATGGATATACCCGCAGATATATCATCCGCGGCATTTTTTATAGCCTTGGCAACTATTGCTAAGGATGCGCGGATATGCATAAAGAGATGCGGTATAAATTCTACACGAACAGGCATTATAAGCGTATTAAGAGATATGGGCGCGGATATAGAGTTTGTGAACAAGGCCGGAGATTTTGAACCGATAGCGGATATTGTTGTTAGAAGTTCAGCGTTGAAAGCTACAAGAGTCCTTAAAGGGCAGGTACCTTCTCTGATTGACGAGATACCTTTAATTGCCCTCTGCGCGACACAGGCAGAAGGCGTGACATTAATAGATGGTATAGGAGAGCTGCGAGTCAAGGAGACCGATAGGGTAAACTCTATTCTGACAAACCTTAAGGCATTCGGCGCTGATATAGAGGTTGAGAAAGATACCTTTATTATAAAAGGTCCGAAAAAATTACAAGGTGCCTCGATTGATAGTTTTGGTGACCACCGTAGCGCTATGATGGGCATAATAACGGGTTGCATCGCGGATAATAAGACCGTGGTAAACAATACTAATTGCATAGCAACCTCTTTTCCGAATTTTATGGATATACTGAAGTCGCTTGCTAGGTAATCCTATTAACAATTGACAATTACAGATACTTTTGTTATAATTTTATCACTCCAGATACTATCTCACCACAATTAAGGAGATTACAATGGCCAAAACAAGAAACACTGATATCCGAAGGGTTTTTGACGCCCTGGTAAGGTTTTTTAATGGTTTTTTAGGAATGTTCTCAAATGATATGGGCCTTGATCTTGGTACCGCAAATACCCTTGTTTATGTAAAGGGCCAGGGCATTGTACTTTGCGAACCATCAGTTGTAGCTATACAGAAGGGGACCTCTAAGGTATTAGCGGTGGGTGAAGAAGCAAAGCGCATGCTTGGAAGGACCCCGGGTAATATCGTCGCTGTACGGCCAATGAGAGATGGTGTTATAGCGGATTTCGAAATTACGCAGAGCATGGTACGTTATTTTATCAAAAAAGTTCACAGCCGCAGGGTATTTGTTCGGCCGCGTATTGTTATAGGAATACCTTCAGGGATTACTGAGGTTGAGAAGAGGGCTGTACGGGATTCAGCTGAACGCGCTGGCGCCAGGGAAGTTTACATGGTAGATGAACCGATGGCAGCCGCGATAGGAGTAGGCCTTCCCATTGTCGAGCCGGCGGGTAATATGATAATAGATATCGGAGGTGGTACAACTGAAATGGCTGTTATCTCATTAGCCGGTATTGTATTCTCAAAATCCATCAGGATAGGCGGGGACGAGATGGACCAGGCCATTATAGAGTATCTTAAGAAGACTTACAATCTTATGATAGGAGAACGTACCGCGGAAGATATAAAGATAAAGATAGGTTCCGCTTACCCGCTTGATGATGAGCTTAAGTTCGAGGTAAAGGGGCGTGATCTTGTAGCAGGTCTTCCGAAGATGATAACCATTACTTCAGAAGAGATAAGAGAGGCGCTGTCTGAGCCGATACACGAGATAGTAGAGACAGCCAGAGTCGCTCTTGAACGTACACCTCCTGAGCTTTCAGCCGATCTTATAGAGAGGGGCATTATGCTTGCCGGCGGTGGGGCTTTACTTCGCGGCTTAGACAGATTGCTTGCTGATGAAACAGGGCTTCCTGTGCATATAGCGGATGACCCGCTTACAGCGGTAGTGCTTGGCACAGGGAAAGTATTGAATGAATTAAAATACCTTAAACGGGTTGTTGTTACACAGAAACCCGAATATAGCACTTAAGACATTGAGTGAAAATAAAAAAATCTATAGCAGGCTTAGCCGTAATTTTATACATAGCGCTTATCTATTTTTCTCCGTCACAATATATTGATAAGCCCAAATTTATTTTTCTATATATAGCTAAACTCCCCCTTAATCTTACCCATACTCTTTTTAGAAATGTCAACTCTTTAGCACATTCCAGGGATATGATGCAGGAAAATAGGTGTTTGCATGAGACTGTAGGCGCGTTGACTCTCCAACTTAGCCAGTATAAAGAGGTAGAGCAGGAGAACGCTCGCTTGAGGGAATTGCTTAATTTCAAAAAGGCCTCCGCGTCTAAGCTTGTAGCGGCGGGTATCATAGCAAGGGACTCCTCCAATTTTTCGGATACCATTGTTATAAATCAGGGCCATAAACAGAAAATCAGGATAGATACGGTAGTGGTGGCGGAAGCGGGATTGGTTGGGCGTGTCTACGAGGGTTCACCATCAATGAGCAGGGTGATACTCGTTACGGATCCAAATTCTCGTGTAAGCGCTCTTTGTTCCAGGTCCCGGCAGATCGGCATGGTATATGGCACGTCATCAAATCTATGTGAATTAAGGTATCTCCCACTTGCCGCGGATATTGTAGTTGGTGATGAAATAGTAACATCAGGATTTAGTGATATATACCCGAAGGGTATCCTTATAGGAAAGGTTATAAAAATAGTAAGAGAGCCAAGAGGCCTAAGCCTTACAGCTATAGTATCCCCGGCAGTTAATTTTGCGAGCCTAGAGGAGGTTTTGTGCATAGAGTAGGTATCATTACTATTATAATGATAGTAATATGTGCGGGCCTTATACAGGTGGCAGCTTTGGGCTATGTAGAGATTGCGGGTATTAAACCTGATATCCTGCTGCTTGTTGTTATATTTATCGCGCTATCATGCCAACAGCCCGAAACAATAAAAGCCGCGATAATAGCGGGCGTTATAAAGGATATGGCATCGTCTTCAGTGTTCGGAAGCTACATGTTAGCCTTTTTAGCCCTTGGGTTGTTATTAAACTATAATCAGAGAAGATTTTATAGAGAGAGGCCGTTGACTCAGATGTTGTTTGGTTTTTGCTCGTACCTCTTTGTAGCTATTTTTATTCTTGGCATAAACGCTATAGCACATAGAGGCTTAGGCCTTTTTTATATATATCTAAACATTGCTTTTAAAGGAGCGCTTTATACAGGGGCTGTTTCACCGATGGTATTTTTCGTGGCCTCTAAAATGTCGCGTGTGAGGCTTATACATGCGGTATAACAGCAGCTTAACGAAAAAATATGTTTAATCAACGCATAAGGATTGTAAGCGCGGTTATCTTTATATCATTCCTGGTTTTAGTCAGCGCGCTTTTTTATTTTCAGATATTAAGATCTTCACACTACAGGTCCCTCAGCCTTAAAAATAGTATCAGGGTAATCCCTGTCCAGGCATCACGCGGGGGAATATATGACAGAGAAGGCAAGGTATTAGCCAAAGACGAGATATCTTTTGACCTGGTGATTATTCCGCAGGAGGTATCGGATATAGACCTTACTCTAAAACGTTTAAGCGAGATAACAGGTACTAAAAAGAAAGAGCTTAAAAAGAACTATAGGAGAAATTATCGCCTGCCCTTTGTGCCCGTGCAGGTAGCCCAGAACTTAAAGGTTGAAGATGCTTTTCGCATAGAGGAAAAACTATCTAATGTCGCGGGGGCATTGATATTCTCAAGCCCAAGGCGTATCTACCCGAATGATGATGTTGCATCGCATGTTATAGGTTATATAGGCAAGATAGCCGCTCCGGAACTAAAGAGGTTAAAGGCTTACGGATATAGCATAAAAGATCTTGTAGGAAAAAGCGGTGTCGAGAAATATTATGATAGTTATCTCCAGGGCGAGGACGGGGGTATCCAAATAGAGGTGGATTCACGCTCGAAAGAAGTCTCCAGGCTTGGATTTAAAGAGCCACGTAGAGGCAGGGATATTACCCTTACAATCGATTTGGGTTTGCAGCGTTTTATAGATATGCTCTTTAAAGATAAAAACGGCGCGTTTATAGTTATGGAGGCTAAGACCGGCAGGATATTAGGCCTTGTAAGCAGCCCTGAGTTTGATCCTAATGCCTTTACTTTTGGCAGCAATAGAGATAGGGCTAGGATACTGACAGATAAGAGGCACCCTCTTCTTGACAGGGCTATCTCGTGCACTTATCCCCCAGGATCCACATTTAAGGTTGTTGTCGCTACCGCTGGTATAGCTACAGGAGCGATAACAAAGGCTACAACTTTTATGTGCAAGGGTATATTTTTTGTGGGCAAAAGAGGTTTTAAATGCTGGAAAAGGTCAGGCCACGGATACCAGAATATAATCGACGCGTTAACTCACTCCTGCAATGTATTTTTTTATAATCTGGGCAAGGCCCTTGGCGCGGAAGAGCTTCACAGGTATGCGTTAGCGTTCGGACTGGGCACAACTACAGGCATAGACCTGCCTTCAGAGGCAAAGGGTATTGCCCCAGGGCCATTCTGGAAGCGTTTTGTTTTGAAAAAACCATGGTATGAAGGTGATACCATAAACTATTCTATTGGCCAGGGGTATCTTTTAATCACCCCTATCCAGATGCTAAGGGTTATTACTATTATAGCTAACGAGGGTTATTGCCCGCAGCCATTTATTGTAGAGGAGATAGAAGGAAGAAAGGTTTCACAAAAAAGAGATTATATTACAAGATTCAAGCCTGGGGTATTCAAGCTAGTTAAGGAGGGCCTGTTTAATGTAGTTAATAGCCCTACAGGTTCAGGCCAGCGCGCCAAGGTTAAGGATTTGTCTATATCAGGAAAGACAGGTACCGCACAGCCTGGTACAAAAGGAGATACCCATGCCTGGTTTATGGGTTATCTGCCTTCAGATAACCCTAAGATAAGTTTTGTGGTGTTTGTTGAACATGGCGGATCAGGCGGCCTGAAGGCCGCTAAGATGGCAAGGCTCATGGCAATCTATCTTAAGGAAAACGGATTCTTGTAGAATAATAGTATTTCAGACTACAAGGAACCTTCTTGTTTCAAATTCCGAAGAAAGCGGTTTCTTGGATTAAAATGAATAAGATTTTTAAAGGACGAGACCCTGTACTTCTGCTTATAGTAGCTGCTATTTTTGTTATAGCGCTTTTTTCGCTCTACAGCGCTTCACATTGCCCCGGCAGTAGCGTTGTAAAAAATTTTTCTGTTGTGCAGGCTATATGGTTCGGCCTTGCTGTGCTGATATCCATTATGTTTATAACGCTCGGGTATGAGAAATGGCTCGATTATAGTTATGTAATATTCGGATTGAATCTCTTTTTATTGCTTCTTGTTCTCTTAGTTGGCAATACGCATCTTGGAGCGAAGAGGTGGCTTAGCCTTGGCCTTTTTAGCCTGCAACCTTCTGAATTTTGCAAGATAAGCTTTATACTGGCTTTTACAAAATTTGTAAGCGATAATATCAACAAACTAGATAGCCTAAAAACAATATTACTCTCTTTGCTGATGTGTATGGTGCCTGTTCTTTTAATAATAAAACAGCCTGACCTTGGCACGGCATTAGTCTTTTTACCAATATTTTTCGTTATTATCTTTGT
>CAZGAS010000008.1:0-33925 GCA_964523875.1 uncultured Planctomycetia bacterium
AGACTCTCCTTATTGTACGATATCTTTTTTTCTTATTTTTTCGCTTCTGCCATAAGTTTTCATTGCTGATATCCGCGAATATACCGGCATCAATATAATTATATAGTGTCTTAGTGCAGATCATCCCCTTAAACTTTAAACCCTTATTCTTTATCTCTCCTATGACAGCATCCGGTGAATATCTATCATTTAAGATCTTTCTACGTATATATTGCTCTAATAGCCTGTCTTTGCCTATCTTTAGTGATCTTTCTTTGTTTGTGCCTGCCTCTTCATACCTCATCTGTCCCGCATCTGCCTTGTAATATGCTTTTTTCCTTAACTCAGAATCTAGCAGAACAACCCTGCCTCGTTTAGTTTCTCTATAGATTGTTGATCGATTACGATTTAATATCTTTGCTATCTCTTTTATACTTTTTTTAGCTTCCAAATACCCTTCTATCTTATACCTTTCAATTACACTTATATGTTTGTATTTCTCCCCTTTAGTGGTATTATTACTTAGCTCCATTAGATCCTCCTGTTTTTTGTTGGTTTTCACACTTACAAAATAACAGATTTTTTCGGATCTGTGGAGCTTTATTTTTTTGCTCCTATTTGTCGCACTTTAAATTACAATCTTCAAAAATATAGTTAACAGCTTGATGACGCGTAAAACACGTTACTCATTTTATCAAGTTCGCTTATGCCTTCTGCCTTCGCATCGCAGGTATTTTTGCCGCCTACGTATACCCATAGCAAAAAAATCCAATGCGCTGCTAAAGACAAAGGCATAAGCAATGTCTTTGCTCCATATCATTCTTTACTAATCAGAATAGATTTGTTGTAATTACAGCTCAATTGGGATATAATCTCAGCAAACATTTTTATGGGCCCTATATAAATAAGTATTATATTGACACAAGGGTTAAAAAAATGTATATTATATGAGCAGTTTTTAAGTTTTTATGAAAAATAGACCTTCAAAAAAACCAAAAATCAGGAAAACCTGGAACATCAATCCCGGGACGCGCATAATCCAGGACTCAAACAAGCAGAGTAGATTATCTGTTAAGCAGGGATTAAGAAGGATAGAAACGAGGCAGAATGATGAAGAAAATACTTAAGGTAGGGCTCCCAAAGGGTAGTCTACAGGAATCAACATTCAGGATATTAAAGAAGGCGGGGTTTAATATAAACCTAGCGAGTCGCTCTTATTTTCCTTCAATAGATGACTTGGAGCTTGATCCTATACTCCTGCGCGCGCAAGAGATGTCAAGATATGTCGCGGATGGCGTACTGGACTGCGGTATTACAGGTGAAGATTGGATAAGAGAAAATAATTCTGATGTTAAGCGCGTTGAAACACTGGAATACGCTAAGCAGAGCTTAAGCAGTGTAAGATGGGTTGTGGCTGTGCCTGAGAACTCAAGGATACGTTCTGTAAAGGATTTAAAGGACAAGCGCATTGCTACAGAGCTGGTCGGCGTTACAAAGGCATTTTTAAGAAAGAACAAGGTGAATGCTGAAGTAGAGTTCAGCTGGGGAGCGACAGAGGTCAAGGTAGCGGCAGGCCTTGTTGACGCTATAGTTGAGATTACAGAGACAGGTTCAAGCCTGAAGGCAAATAAGCTGCGTATTATCGATACGATATGTTATTCTACGACACAGATGATAGCTAATAAAAAGGCCTGGAAAAACGCGTGGAAGAAGTCCAAGATGGAATCCCTTGCTATGCTTCTTAAGGGTGCTATTCTTGCCGAGAAAAAGGTAGGCCTTAAGATGAATGTTAAAAAGCCTGATATCAAGAAGATATTATCGCTTTTGCCCGCGATGAAGAGGCCGACAGTATCTGCATTGACAGATAAAGACTGGTTTGATGTTGACACTATTATAGATGAAGAGGATGTTAAGCGCCTTATACCGGCGCTTAAACGCGCAGGTGCCCAGGGCATTATTGAGTATCCGCTTAACAAGGCGATTTATTAAATTTATAGTAAGTGTTCGAAACAGTTTCAATACGAATAAATAAGGAGTTATACATATGCCGTGTGGCAAAAAGAAAAAACGCACAAAGATGGCGAAGCATAAGAGGAATAAACGTCTCAGGAAGATGCGCCATAAGAAGAAGAAGACGTAACAGTGGATAGATCGTGGGGCTGACTGAATAATACGGGAATTTGTAACCTCCCCATACATAAAGTAAGATAGCGCGCGCAGTATTTATCTTACAGCGGTTTTCAATCCCCCAAGTGGCGCGGGTGCCGCCTGCTTGAGTCGTAATACTATAAAATGACCGCGTGGAGCGCCTATTTTTATAAGGTATTTTGCCATATTGAATACTAAATTTTTGTCAGGGTTTTTGATCCTGCTGTTCTTATGCTCTCTTTTCGTGGAACCAGGATACGCGAATCCGCCAGTACAGGTCAGGCAGAAATCAGGGCATGATTCTATATTCTCTTTTTTCCATAATATTTGGAAAAAACAGGATTTTATTTCACATTATAAGGATTTAACGAGCCAACATGCAATAAGCCAGACATATGCCCATTACATGATGGGCGTTATCTTTGATAATCAGGATCAGCATAACAACGCGGTCAAAGAGTTTATTCGTGTACAGCAGGATATTACGGATTCAGAAAATCTTTATTTCAGGATAGCCTCTACATATATCAACATGGGAGAATACGCTAAGGCGAAGGATGTTATTGAGAAGGCACTTGAGCTGGATGAAGATAGTCTTAAGGCGCGTTTTCTCTTGGCTATATTATATCTTGAGCAGAAAGATTTTGAGTCAGCAACAAGGGAATACGAGAATATAATAAAGGCTGACCCTTATAATATACTTGCGCTCTCTTTTTTGGCGGATGTTTATGTCTTTGAAAAAAAACTTTACCAGGCACTGGCAGTGTATAATAAGCTGCTTGAGAAAAACAGGTTTTCACCATATCTTTATTTTAATCTGGGCCTTCTCTACCTTAAGCTTAATAGGGTAAAGGACGCGGAGAAAGATTTTAAGCAGTCTCTTCTTTTGCGGCCTGATTATCTTGAACCTGTGATAGCCCTTGGTATTATCGAGGAGCTTAAACAGGATTATAAAAAGGCTGTAACTTATTACAAGAGAGCAATTGACATAGCGCCCGCGGATAGGACGCTTATCTTAAGGCTCGCGAGGGCTTATTTTTTAAGCGGGTCTCTTGGTATGGCGGAGTCGGAATACAAAAGGGCCATTGTAAATTATCCTGATATGCCCGATGCCTTTCTAGGCCTCGCGGAGATATATCTTAGGATGGAAAAGACAGAAGAAGCGCTTTCAGTTTTAAGCGGTTTGTTGAAGATAGATGGAAAAAATACTAACGCGTTATTGCTTACTGGTATAATCTACTTTGATCAACAAAGCTATATTGAGGCCATAGAGTATCTTAGCGAGGTTCTTGACGCTGAAAAGGAGAACCAGGCAGCTTATTTTTATTTAGGTGCCGCTAATGAGAGAATAGGCCAACGCGTAAAGGCAAAAGAGTTTCTTAAAAAAGCTATTGTGCTTGATTCAAATGACGAGGATGCCTTAAATTACCTTGGCTATATGTACGTAGAGGATAACCAGTATCTTGATGAAGCTATAAGATTGATTAAACGTGCCTTGAAGAGCAAGCCAAAAAACGGTGCTTTTATAGACAGTCTGGGATGGGCCTATTACAAAAAAGGGGACATGGACAGAGCGCGGGAACTTATAAAGAGCGCTTTGAAGATTTATGGTGATGACTCGGTGATGTATGACCACCTTGGAGATATATATAACGCTATGGGGAAAAAGGTTAACGCTAAAAAGGCATGGCAAAGATCTTTAAAACTCGATTCAGAAAACAGAGATGTTAAAGAGAAACTAAAGGGCATATAATGAAAAAACCGGATATAGTAGAATTAAACAAAAAGGCAAAACAACTTAGAAGAGATATATTGAGTATGCTTTCAGAAGCAGGAAGCGGTCATACGGGAAGTTCGCTCTCTTGCGTGGAACTTATATTCTCACTATATAGTTATAAATTAAGATATAATGCTAAAGATCCGCATTGGGAAGGCAGGGATAGGTTTATTCTTTCAAAGGGGCACGGTTGTCCTACTTTATACGCGGTGCTTGCTCATTTCGGGTTTTTTTCAAAGGATAAACTTAAAACCTTAAGGCAGATAGGAACATTGTTGCAAGGGCATCCACAGCTTGGCCTTCCCGGATTGGAGGCCTCGACAGGTTCTCTTGGCCAAGGTCTGTCTATCGCTAATGGCATGGCCCTTTCAGCCAAGCTCGATAAAAAAGATACAAGGGTTTATTGTATTTTAGGTGATGGCGAGACAAACGAAGGCCAAGTATGGGAGGCAGCTATGACAGCCGCGCATTATAACCTGGATAACCTTTGCGCGATGATTGATTATAATAAATTGCAGATAGATGGTTTTTTGTGTGATGTCAAGGATATGCTTTTATTGGATGATAAATGGGCGGCGTTTGGCTGGAACGTTATAGAGATAGATGGCCATGATTTCGCGCAGATTTTTGATAGCCTAGATAAGGCAGAGACTGTAAAGGGTAAGCCCACTATGATAATTGCGAATACAATAAAAGGTAAAGGAATATCCTTTATTGAGAATAAGGCAGGATGGCACGGTATCGCTCCTAAGCCTGACGAGCTGGAATGCGCGCTTAAAGAGCTTGAATAGTTTGTTAGCGGTTTCAATACTTAAAACATAGGAGTATTAATATGTTGATATTACATAAACGGATAAAATTGTTTCTTCTTGATCACTGGATAAAGATGGCCATAGGAAGCGCCGTGATCCTATTAATCGGCGCTGCTATATACGGTTTAAGCACCTTAGAGTCATTTTACAGGCATATGACTCTGGCTACACTGCCCTTGCAGATTCTTATTGTAGCTGTTAACGCCATGATATTCGTTTATATGTACATGACTGTTTTTAGGGGCGGTTTCGCTAAACTTGATAAAGGCCTGGTAAAAGGAGAGAAGATTGCTGTAACCTTTAAAGATGTTATTGGTATAGATGAGGCCAAGCAGGAATCGTGGGAGGTTGTAGAGCTTATAAAAGATAGAAGAAAACTGCAGCAGATAGGCGGAAAGGTTATCAAGGGCATATTGATGATGGGTCCTCCCGGTTGCGGCAAGACATATCTGGCCAAGGCTATAGCTACGGAATCAGGCATACCTTTTATCTCTATGTCAGCAAGTGAGTTTACAGAAATATTTGTAGGAGTCGGCGCGAGTAGAATGAGAAAGCTTTTTAAAAAAGCCCGACGCTTAGCTGAAGCGCACGGTGGATGTATAGTATTTATAGATGAGTTGGACGCGATCGGAAAAAAAAGGGGATATAGTTATTTAGGACAGGGCCAGGAGACAAATTCTACACAAAACCAGCTGCTTGTAGAAATGGATGGTTTAAAGGAGAAACAAGAGAACGTTATTGTTATCGGCGCGACCAACGCGCTTGAGGAGACGCTTGATGATGCTATGCTGCGTCCCGGGCGTTTTGACAGGAAGGTCTATATAGACAAGCCTAACTTGGAGGGCAGAGAGAAGCTTTTTAGATTTTACCTGAGCAAGGTCAAACATGATGACGCCCTGAACATAGCGAGATTAGCGCGTAGGGCCGTATATAAGAGCCCCGCGGACATAATGAACATAGTAAAAGAATCCGCGTTGATAGCCACCAGAAATAAGAAAGACAAGGTTGCGTTAAAAGAGATAAGCGAGGCTATGGACAGGGTGGATTGGGGTATAAAACATCGCGGTTTTATGACGCAAAAAGAGAAGGAAATGACGGCCTATCATGAAGCGGGCCATGGCGTAATATTATATTTGCTGCATCCGGCGGATGATGTATTCAAGATATCTATAGTATCCCGTAAAGGATATTTAGGTGTGGTAATGAAGCATCCAAAGGAAGAGTTACACGGCAGAAACAAGGAGGCTTTTCTAGCGGATATCAAGACAGCCCTCGCGGGCTATGTCGCGGAGAAGATAAAATATGGGACAACTACCAATGGAGTAAGCAGTGATTTCAGAAACGTAATGTTTATAGCCCATACAATGGTTTGGCGCCTAGGCATGGGGCGGAGCGGGCTTGTTGGCGATTATAGCCTGTACGGTAACAACACAAATAGCGACGCGCCTTCCGCGAACCAATTGTCAGAGGCGACAAAGGAGAAGCTTAACGAGGAGACTCAAAGTATTATGCAGGATTGCCTCAAGGAAGTGGAGGCTCTGCTTAAGAAAGAATGGGACATTGTAGAGAAAATCGTGAAAGAACTTCTAAGCAAAGAAGAGCTCGAATTTGACGAGATAGAAGCCATTTTTAAACAATTTTGCAAGAACGAACCATCCGCAAGCGGTGATGATAATAAATAGAATAATTTTACCATTAGTTTTTTGCTTTGTGTTAACTTCCTGCGCGCCTACATATCCGAAAGAGAAGATAGTAGAGAGTGTCCAGGAGCTCTGTGAAAGAGAGTATAGCGTCAAGGTAGAAGTAATTATAGAAGGTTCTACAATGGGGGTGCGTCTTCCCCTGAAGGGGCTTTTTAATACAGAGACTCTCCAGATAAAACCCGAAGCCTTTGACAAGATTACAGGGGTTATGCTTAGCGCGTCCCGTGTAGCTCTAAGCAGTGACAAGTCGATAGATTTTTACACAGTTATAGCTTATGACGCAAAGGTGCCCGGCGCGGAAGTTGTCATGACCCGTTATATTTATGACTTGCGCAGGTTTTTTCTAGGCGATATATCCAGGGGTGAGTTTGCCAAGCGCATGGTTTTTGATGTCCGTTTTAACCCGCAGGCCATAATAGATACCTGGCTTGGAGATTTTACACTAAAAGAACAAAAATTTCCTGAGTTTATGTGCGAGCAGATAGCGCGTAGAATCACAGATGAGTTTAGGGAGAGTAAGGATTTGGCCGGCAAGTTTAAGGTTGCTTCCTGTGAGGGCAAGTTTGAAGAAGACGAGTTAAAATTTGTTGTCGATATAAGCAGAGAGGGCCTGCCTGTAAGCGAGCTTATTCATGGTAAGGCCTGGCATGAAGAAGTATTAGAGTTGTGTATGCAAAAAATGTGTTATGTTTTATATATTTATAGTTTTAAGAAGGTCGATCAGCTAGAGGCCTTTAATAAGTTTGATAACAAGGTATTAACAATATCAAAAGATGAGATTAACAAGTGGCGGAATAGGAGAATAAGAATTGATTAATGAAGATAGGTCATGCTGGCAGGCCACCAGAGATGGTTATGGAAAAGGACTTGTAGCTTTAGGTAAAGCAAATAAAAATATAGTAGTTTTGAGCGCGGACCTTACAGAATCGACTCGCGCGAACTGGTTTAGGGATGAATTCCCGGAGAGATTCTTTTCTTTTGGTGTCGCGGAGCAGGACATGATAAGTACCTCCGCCGGCTTCGCGCTTTCGGGGAAGATACCGTTCTGCTGCAGTTTTGGTGTCTTTGCCTCGGGCAGAGCATGGGAGCAGACAAGGGTTTCCGCGGCGTATATGAATATCAATATAAATATAGGCGGCACTCACGGAGGCGTTACTGTTGGCCCGGATGGAGCTACGCATCAGGCGATTGAAGAGATAGCGCTTATGAGGCTTCTTCCGCATATGAGCGTTGTGGTTCCCTGTGATGTAGTAGAGGCTGAAAAGGCAACAATAGCATCAGCCGAGATAGAAGGCCCTGTCTATTTGCGGCTTGGCAGAGAAAAGCTTCCGTTACTAACAGAGGGATATAAGGAATTTGAGATAGGAAAGGCCCATGTAATAAGAGAAGGTAAGGACCTGACTATCATAGCGTGTGGTATCATGGTCTACCACGCTATTAAGGCATCTGATTTTCTTAAAGCAGAGGGTATTAACGCGGGAGTAATAAATCTTCATACAGTAAAACCTATCGACAGAGAAGTTATTTTAAAAGCAGCGAGAAAAACAGGTGCTATTGTTACCGCGGAGGAGCATTTAATAGCCTGTGGCATGGGCAGCGCTGTTTCAGAAGTTCTTATACAAGAGGTGCCTGTTCCCGTTGAGATGGTCGGCGTAAAGGATCGTTTTGGTGAATCCGGAGCGCCTTGGGATCTTATGAAAAAACTTAAGCTTATGCCGGAAGACATAGTAATCGCGGGAAAACGTGTCTTAAAGAGAAAAAAACAGGTTAACAAGTAGGCTTGTTACACAAGGTATTAAAGGCCATTAACGCGTGCGAAATAGAATAGCGCGCTAGGCACAGAGAAATATCTATTTTTTGCATTTGATCCAAAGAACAACTTGACTGTGTATAATATGAAATCAATTATTGTAGACGCGCCAGCAAAGATTAATCTTTATCTTGATGTTATTAACAAGCGCAGAGACTCCTACCATAACATAGCTACCATATTCCAAAAACTGAAACTTTGCGACATAATACAGGTAAATACCACAAGGAAAGGTATATCGCTCTCTTCTGATTGTGCCGCGCTGCCTTCAGGCAGGGGAAACCTTGCTTATAAAGCAGCCAGCCTAATGAAAAACGAATTTCAGATAAAAGAAGGCGTGGATATTTCAATCAAGAAGAACATCCCTATTGCCGCGGGTCTTGGGGGAGGCAGCTCAGATGCCGCTTCGGTTATCGCGGCAATGGTTAAGCTCTTTAAGCTCAATTTGCCTCCTACGCGGCTTGTAAAACTTGCTAAAACAATAGGTGCGGATGTGCCGTTTTTTGTATCCGGATATAATTGCGCTATCGGAAGAGGCATAGGTGACCGGCTCACAAAGCTAAAGGGGGCTTCTCCTGGCCATATATTAGTCCTTATCCCGCATATGCATATATATACTAAAACTATATATAGCAAATTGACTTTACGCTTGACAAAACCTACTATGGATGTTAATCTGTTAGCCCACATTTTATCATGCAAAGATGGGTTATTCAGAGCAGCCGACTCTCTTTATAATAGATTAGAAGATGTAGTATTGCCTATTTACCCTATTGTCAGCGAAGGTAAGAAGCTCTTGTCTTTATACGCGGAAGGGGTCCTCCTTTCAGGCAGTGGCCCCGCGATTTTTGGCTTTTTTAGAAAAAGAAAGGAGGGAGTAAGGGCGAGAAAAGATATTAAAACAGACAAACGATGGCAGCTCTTTTTAACTGAAACAGTGTAGAAGGGTAAGAATAAAAAAGGAGTAGGCAAGAGATGGAGATTACAGAAGTCAGAATATTCGCTAAGGCATCGGATGACAAGAAATTAAGGGCATTTGCTACTATTACATTTGATGATTGTTTTGTGGTTAGGAACATAAAGATAATTGAAGGCACTAAAGGGCTTTTTGTGGCTATGCCCTCGCGCAAGATCAAGGAGGCATGTCCTAAGTGCGGTTTTAAAAATCCGGCGCGCAGTAGATATTGCAGTCAGTGCGCGGTTGCTATGCCGCCATCAGTTCCGCATGTAGAGAGTGATGATAAAAATCAGCGCCAATCAGAACATAGAGATATTGCCCATCCAATTACAGCAGAGTGCAGGGAGAAGATCCAGAAGAAGGTCCTGGACGCGTATAAGTTAGAGAAGTCAACCGTGCCATCAGCCCCGCTTCCTGAAGCACCTATTCCGGGAGCAGAGCCACTTGGCGGTGATGTAGATTTGAGCTAATTCTGCCATACTTCGGCGCTCAGTTTTAGGTTTTTGGTTTTTCAGCAATAACCTATAACCGACAACCTATATAAATGGCGGATAGTGTAATGGTAGCACAACGGCTTTTGGAGCCGTTTGTGGTGGTTCGAGCCCACCTCCGCCAGCCAATTTTGTCTTTGGCAAAATTGTTTACGTGTTTTTACCTTGCGCACCATGATATGGCATTTATAATAAAAGATAGTTTAGCAACGCTAAATTTAGCGGATAACAGAAAGGCAAAATAGGTATTACGATGAGTAAATGTTCATTTTGTGGAAGAAATAAATCTGGAGTTAAAAAACTTTTTAGCGGGCCGGGAGTCTATATATGTGATAATTGTGTACATCTATGTAACCAGATTCTTGTAAGGAAAGAGAGTAAAGGCGTAAAGTCCAGCGCGCCTTTTACCGCGATGGAAGAACTGCCCAAACCTATTGCGATAAAGAAAGATTTAGATAAATATATTGTGGGCCAGGAAAGGGCAAAGCGGCAGCTATCCGTAGCTGTTTATAACCACTATAAAAGGCTTATAAGTCCGTCAACCGCGTCAAAGGGTGATGCTGAGGTAGAGCTTGAAAAGTCTAATGTTCTACTTATTGGCCCCACAGGAAGCGGAAAGACCCTTCTAGCTCAAACCTTGGCTAAAATACTGGATGTGCCTTTTGCCATATGTGATGCCACGCCTTTAACAGAAGCGGGCTATGTAGGCGAAGATGTGGAGAATGTACTGCTCCGTTTATTGCAAAGTTGCGATTATGATGTAAATCGGGCGCAATGTGGTATTATTTATATTGATGAAATAGACAAGATAGGCAAAACCCATGATAATGTATCTATTACAAGAGATGTTTCAGGCGAAGGTGTACAGCAGGCACTTCTTAAGATAATAGAAGGTACAGAAGCAAATGTCCCTCCACAGGGCGGCAGGAAACACCCGCAACAGGAGTACATAAAGTTGAATACAAAGAATATCCTATTTATATGCGGCGGCACCTTTAGTGTACTTGATAAGATTATAGAGACAAGAATAGGTAAGACAGAGATAGGTTTTAAGGCAGGCTCTCTTGCGAAACACAGCTTGAAGAGTTCTAATAACATCCTGGAACAGGTCGAGACAGAGGATTTACTGAAATTTGGTTTGATACCTGAGTTTGTCGGCAGGCTCTCTATTATCGCTACACTCAATCTTTTAAGCGAGTCGGATCTTATAGACGTTCTTACAAAACCGCGCAACGCTCTTATGAAACAGTATATAAAGTGTTTTGACATGGAAGATGTTAAGCTTACATTCGTGGATGCCGCGTTAAAAGCGATCGCGAAGAAAGCGATTAAAAAGAAGACAGGGGCAAGGGCCCTACGCTTCATACTGGAAGAGGCAATGCTCGAGATCATGTACGAGCTTCCTTCAGAGAGCGGCGTTAAGGAATGTGTGATTACAGAAGAGGTTATCACGAACAGGGCCAAGCCGAGCATAATAAAAAAGGCCCCACAGGGTAAAAAAGTAGCATGAAAAAATGCGCAGCTATAATACTCGCGGCAGGAAAAGGTATTCGCATGAAGTCACGCCTGCCAAAAGCGTTGTGCAGGTTATCAGGAAGGCCTATGATTGACTTCCTGATAAATGCCGCGCGTAAAAGCAATATCAGCGACATCTTAGTTGTTGGTGGTTATGGTATAGCCCTCTTAAGAGAGGCCCTGGCAGGTCAAGAGCTTAAGATAATAAGGCAAAAGAGATTGCTGGGCTCAGCTGACGCGGTAAAAGAGGCAGCCACGCGTTTTAAGAATTTTAATGGTATAATATTGGTCCTGTATGCCGATACACCGCTTATTACATCAACTACTATAAAAGCTATGATAAAAAAACATACAAACACGCGCGCGGATGTTACATTACTTTCTGCTGAAGTCTCAGATCCGAAAGAGTACGGCAGAATAACCCGTGATGAAAAGAGAAATATCTGCGGGATTATTGAACACACTGATATAACTTCTACTATAAGCGGACACCAAACACCTAAAACCGAAATAAATGCCGGCGCGTACTGTTTTAACGCGAAAAAACTTTTTAAGGGTTTGAGCTGCATAAAGAAGAATAAGGTAAAAGGTGAATATTATCTTACTGATATTATAGATTATTTTTACGAAAAAGGCGGCAAGGTCAACTCCTATATTACCAAAGACGTTGATGAGGCCCTTGGTATAAACAGCAGGCAGGATCTCCATGCGGCGGAGGGGATATTACGCAACCGGATTACAGATAAGCTCCTTAGTTCAGGAGTTACTATTAAGGATATCGAGAGCACGCATATTGAGGAAGGCGTAAAAATAGGCAGGGAAACTATTATCTACCCATTTGTTGTTATAGAGAGGGGAGTTGTTATAGGTTCTTATTGTAAAATCGGGCCATTCGCGCATTTAAGGCGAGGTACTGTTTTAGCGAAAGGTGCCTGTGTTGGCAACTATGTAGAGACAGTTAGGTCAAGCATAGGGCAAGGCTCAAGGGCCAAGCATCATAGTTATATAGGGGATACAGATGTTGGTAAAGGTGTAAACATTGGAGCGGGAACAATAACAGCAAATTATGATGGAAAGCATAAGAACAGGACCATTATACGGGATCAGGCCTTTATTGGAAGCGGTACAACTATCGTAGCGCCTGTAGAGATAGGAAAAAAGGCTATTACCGGCGCGGGAAGCGTTGTCGTAAAAGGTAAAAACGTTCTTCCCGGCAGTATAGTGGTAGGGGTTCCGGCAAGGCCGTTATCCAGTAAGAACAGGTTTAAAAAGAAAAAATATTAAGTATTAAATATTATCAGGCGCGACTAAGTTGTGGCCTCATTAAGGAGTTAAGAGATGAAAAAAACAAACAATATGGTTATATTTTCAGGTTCAACGCACACAAAACTCGCCGCTGATATTTGCAAGTGCCTCAAGGTTACACTCGGTAACGCGTTGGTGTCGGAATTTAGTGAGGGCGAGATCAAGGTGCAGATCAGGGAAAATGTAAGGGGAAAGGATGTCTTTGTAGTACAACCAACAGCCCCTCCTGTGAACAAGAGCGCTATGGAACTTTTGATTATGATAGATGCCTTAAAACGCGCGTCTGCGCGTAGAATTACAGCGGTAATACCCTATTATGGTTACGCGCGTCAGGACAGGAAAGACCAGCCAAGGGTGCCTATCACAGCGAAATTAATGGCTAATCTTATTACAACCGCGGGTGCCGACAGGGTATTGACCATAGACCTCCATGCTGGCCAGATACAGGGCTTTTTTGATATCACGCTGGATCATCTCTTTGCTGTTAATGTATTTGTTGAGTATTTCAAAAAAAAGGGCCTTAAGAATTTAGTGGCTGTTTCACCGGATGTGGGTGGAATTAAAATGGCACGTGCGTACGCGAAGAGAATGCATGCGGGCCTCGCGATCGTTGATAAGAGGAGGCGTAACGATGTAGACGCTGAAGTTATGCATATCCTTGGTGATGTAAAAGGTAAAACAGTTGTTATTGTAGACGATATAGTCGCGACAGCAGGTTCTCTCCAGGAAGCGGTGATTGCGCTTAAGAAAAAAGGGGCAAAGCAGATATACGCGGCGATAACACACCCGTTGCTTTGTGGCCCAGCTAAAGAACGGTTAAAAAACGTAGGTCTAAAAGAGCTGGTTGTTGCGAACACGATACCGGTGCCAAAGGAGAAGTTTTTTCCGGGTGTAAAGGTTTTATCGATAGCTCCATTATTGGCAGATGCCATATACAGAATCCATACAGAGCAGTCTATAAGTATATTATTTAAAAGTCCTGTATCAAAGAAAAAGCGCAAGGCAAACTCTTCAGATGAAGATGAGTATTTTAAGCTAGGATAAAGGAGTAAAATCAAATGGAAAAAGTTACACTAAAAGCTGATATACGACAAGAGTATGGAAAAGAGGCAGGCGGCAGGATGAGGAAGGCAGGGCTGGTCCCGGCGGTTGTTTATAAAAAAGGAAGCAAGACGCTTTCGCTCCAAGTTGACGCGAGAGAACTTTTTTATGTGCTCCACACATCTGCCGGCGGCAACGTAATCATAACCTTAAACATTCGCTCTAAGGATGAGGGCCAGGCTAATAAGAAAGCCAGGACCGTTATTATAAAGGAGATACAATGCCACCCTATAAAGGGCGATGTTCTTCACCTGGACTTTCATGAGATATCCCTTACGGATAAGATAACAGTCAATATCGCTATAGAAACTAAGGGTGAACCGGAAGGGGTAAAGGTTGATGGCGGTACTCTTGACCATCCGCTCAAAGAGCTTAATGTAGAGTGTCTTCCTACCAAGATACCTGAAAGAATAGATGTGCTCGTGGATCCGCTTAAGATAGGGGATGCTATTAGGGTGAAGGATCTTAATATCCCTGATGGTGTTACGGTATTGGATGACCTTGAGCAGACCGTCTGCTCGGTTGTTCCTCCTAAGGTAGAAGAGGAGATTACAGACGAAGAGGCCGCGGCAGCAGAGGCAGCTGAACCAGAAGTGATTAAAGAGAAGAAACCGGAGGATGGTGAGCAACCCCCGGGTAAGGCACCTGAGAAGCCAGAGAAGGAAGGTAAAGAATAATAGCGGATATTACCTTAATATTATTCTTGTGATAGGATAAACTGATGAACCTTGTAGCGGGCCTAGGTAATCCAGGTTCAAAATATATAAATACCCGTCATAATATAGGTTTCCGTGTGGTGGAGAGGCTTGCGGAACAATGCAATGCGTCTATCAGGAAACGGTTCTTTGCCAATGCTAAAGAGTGTAGGCTTACAGCTTTTGGCAGGAAGATATTGCTCATTCAGCCGCTTACATTTATGAATATATCAGGTGTAGCTGTGTCAGCTTACCTGAAAAGGCTTAAATTAGCTCGCAGTGATATGCTTGTCATATGTGATGATGTTAATCTTTCTCTTGGCAAAATAAGGATCAGGCCAAATGGATCAGCGGGCGGACATAATGGATTGTTGTCTATAATAGAGCGTTTGAGCACAACTGATTTTCCCCGCCTGCGGGTTGGTATAGGTTCAGAGATTAGAATAACAGACCTTTCAGAATATGTGCTCTCGGATTTTGAGCCGAATGAGCTTACAGATGTTGAGGAAAGTATTGTACAGGCAGCGGCAGCGTGTGAGTGTTGGCTCAAGAACGGTATTGATGCGGCAATGAATCGTTATAACAAATAAATTCGCACAGTAACTTATGTCGCTATCGCTCCATAAGTTACGTGCTCATTAAAGGAGGAAACAATTGAAGACCTACGAACTATTAGCATTAATAAAACCCGGGCTGGATCAGGAGTCCCTAAACAGCCTGTACAAAGTGATAGAAGAGATAGTAGCAAAATACAAGGGAGAGATTGAGAACAGGGAGGAATGGGGCAAGAAGCCTCTTGCTTATAATATTCAAAAGAACAGGGAAGGCGTGTACTCTCTTTTCCACATTAAACTTGATCCCGCGGCTGTTAAGGGCCTTGATAAAGACCTGAAGCTGAATGAACATATCCTTAGGGTATCATTTACACAAAAAAAAGAGAAGAAGCATAGCCAGGTACCTAAAGAGTAACTGAGAGAAACCTTACCGGCCTTCGCAGGCTTTTCTGTTTATCTTTGCTGAACAATGCGGGGGGGTTATGAACAAGGCAATTTATTAAGGAGACTGATATGGCTAATTTTAATAAAGCGTTTATGATGGGTAATCTAACCAGAGATCCAGAGTTACGTTATCTGCCCAACGGTACTGCGGTAACAACCTTTACAATCGCGTCAAACAGGGTATATACTCTTCCGTCAGGAGAAAAAAAGGAGGAGGCTACCTTTATGCGTGTTGTGGTTTGGGGTAGACGAGCGGAAACCTGCGGAGAATACCTGGCTAAAGGTTCTTCCGCGTTTGTTGAGGGAAGGCTCCAGTCTAGGACATGGGAAGGGCAGGATGGACAGAAACGAAGCACTGTTGAGATTATCGCGGATAATGTCCAATTTCTTGGAAGGCCAAAAAAAGACGGACAATCTCCATCCAGGAGTACATCTAACGCGCAGGAACCACTCGACATGATGCCGGATGTTGATTTGCCGGCAGAAGGTAGCAGGCCTAAATCAGCGTCTCAAACAGACGAGGTACCTTTTTAGCGCGGAGTTATAATAGTTTGATCAACTAAAGAAAACAGGTAAAGGTTAAGGTAAAGGCTTGTATGAAGTGTGAAATCTTTACCTTTGCCCCTACCTTTACCTATTCATTAAAGGAGAAAAAGATATGCCACCAAGAAAAACACCAACAAAATCATCAAGAACAAAAAAGCCTGCTCAGCGCAACAACAAGTTCGCGGCTTTCCACAGATTTCCGAGAGGCTGCAGACTGTGCAAGGAGAAGGCCCCCAATGTGACCTATAAGGATGTAGCATTACTGCAGAAATTTATTACAGAACAAGGAAAGATTATTCCGGGACGCATCTCAGGTAATTGCGCTTCACACCAAAGGCAGGTTGCCCGGGCGATAAGACATGCACGCGTCATGGCACTTTTACCTTTTGTAAACGACTAGTATATAATAAGAAGTCTCCCCCGCGCTAGGTAAGCCGGTGGAGTCATAAGCCGCTTTTTATAGGATATTGCCGCAACGCTATAAGGTCAAAACCTTTATGAAACAGAGAGAGCGGGGTGGTTGTTGACAAGCGCGACAAATAGTGAAGCTTAACCAAGGTGACGAGGCGACTCGTTAAAACGTGAGGTTAGACATGGAAGTTATTCTGAAAGAGGATGTCTTAAAGATAGGAAAGGCCGGGGATAAAGTCGATGTTAAGGATGGCTATGCGAGAAATTACCTTATTCCAAAAGGGCTTGCTCTTGGCGTTACCCAGGCAAATATAAAAGTTATCCAGATACAGTGTGAAAAGAAGATTCACAAGGAGCAAGAGGCTAAGGCAGCGGCCGAGGCAGTAGCGAAACAACTCGAGTCCATATCTTGCACAATAGCGATGAACGCGGGCGAGGATGATAAACTATTTGGTTCGGTTACCAACGCGGTTGTATCAGAAACGCTTAGCGGAGAAGGCATAGTAGTTGACAGGAAAGATATTATGTTTGAAGAAGATATATCGAAACTGGGTATATACTATTTTAAGGTAAAATTACACCCTGAGGTTTCACAGCGTGTAAAATTATGGGTTGTAAAGAAATAATATAAAGGTTTAAGAAGTGAACATCTAAAACCGAATACCGAGAACCGAGAATATGGCAAAAGATAAGCAGATAGACAGGGTTCCTCCCCAGAACAATGAGGCAGAGATGGCGGTACTGGGCTCTATGTTATTGGAGGAGAACGCCGTTTCACAGGCAGTGGAACTTTTGGATGAAAAGGTTTTCTACAAGGACGCGCATAAGAAGATTTTTACTGCTATTGTGGATATATATCAAGAAAACAAACCTGTTGACCTTGTAACAACGACTGAGCGTCTTAAGAGCAGAAAGGCCTTTGATGATATTGGAGGCGCTTCATATCTTGCTTCTTTGCCACAGGCTGTGCCAACAGCTGCCAATGTCAGCTATTACGCAAAGATAGTACGAGAGAAGTATATTATGCGTTCTCTTATTACCACAGGTACCCAGATAGTTACGGACGCATATGAAGGCGATGCTAATACCGAGGAGCTTCTGGACAGGTCAGAAAAACTTATATTCGATATAACCAGTAGAAAATCAGAAGCCTCATCTGTACCTATTAAAGAAATAATAAAAGACAGCATAGAGGCAATAGACGGTCTCTATCAGCGAAAAGAGCATATAACTGGTATTGCGACAGGTTTTCACGCGTTTGACATCATGACTGCTGGGTTGCAACCATCAGACCTGATTATCGTAGCCGGCAGGCCATCGATGGGTAAGAGCGCGCTTGCTACATGTATCGCGGAACATGCCGGTATGATTGAAAAAGTACCAACAGTAATATTCAGCCTTGAAATGGCAAAGGAACAGTTGGCACAAAGGATGCTCTGCGCGCATGCGAGGGTCGATTTCCATAAAGTCAGGACTGGTTTTCTTGCTCAGAGTGATTGGCCCAAGCTCACAAACGCGGCTGGTACACTTTCGGAATCACCTATATTTATTGATGATACCCCCTCCATATCAGCGCTTGAATTGCGCGCAAAGGCAAGGCGCTTAAAGAGCCAGCACAATATAGGCCTTGTAATTGTTGATTATCTTCAGTTGATGAGAACCACAAAGGGCATGGATAACCGACAGCAGGAGATATCAGAGATATCGCGTTCACTAAAAGCCCTGGCACGTGAAATAAGCGCCCCGGTTATAGCTATGAGCCAGCTTTCAAGAGCTGTTGAGGCCCGCGCGGATAGAAGACCGCAGCTTTCTGATCTACGCGAGTCAGGTGCTATAGAACAGGACGCGGATGTCGTAATGCTGCTTTTGCGGGAAGAATATTATAATCCGACACCTGAAAACAGAGGCATTGCGGAGATTATAGTCGCTAAACAGCGTAATGGGCCTGTTGGAAGTTTAAACTTGGCGTTTATAAAAGAATATACCCGGTTTGAAAATTTAACAAGGCACCATGAAGAGCTTGTGGAAGAAGAAGTAGAGGTGTAGCAATCCTTTTAATCTCTCGGTGTTTGTGCTTAAGTTATCACTAGGAATATTTTATTGTTTACATCTTAAATCTTATATGATAGATTAATAATCGGAGCGGAATATGATTGCCATAAAGCAAAAAAATTTTTTTCTATATTACTTAATATTAGCTACCGCGTTTAGCCTCTCCCTTGCTTGCCATAGTTATGCCCAAGAGCCGCAGCAAAATACACAGACAGAGATTACCGATATCACGATTGAAGGCAATAAGGCGATAAGCACTAATACTATTCTTTCCAAGATTAAGACACGGGTAGGCGGCCGTTTTTTGCAAAAATCGGTTAACGCGGATATAAAAAGGCTTTATGCTACGGGATTTTTTACAGATGTCACAGCAGAGGTAGAGGATTATAAGGGTGGGGTAAGGCTAATATTTTCCGTATCGGAAAAATCAGTAGTTGGCAGTATCGTATTTGAAGGTAACAATATATATAAAGCCGATGCCTTAAAGAAGCAGATTGAGACAAAAGAGGGTGACGTGTTAAACAGAAGGCTTCTTTCTGAAGATGTTAAGAAGTTAAAGGCGTTTTACAAGAAAAAAGGGTTCTCTCTTGTCTCTGTCCAGTATGATATTAAGCTCGATGAGGATCTTAACAGCTCTGTTGTGACCATAAAGATAGACGAGAAGAAACAGCATAGAATAAAAAAAATTACCTTTGAAGGCAACGAAGCGTTTTCGAGCAACAGGCTGCTCAAAATAATATCAACACGCCCGGATACCCTTTTTACATCAGGTATATTAGATGAAAGCGCGTTGAAGCAGGACATGGAAAGGCTCGAGGCATTTTATAAAGATAACGGGTTTATTGATATAAAGGCTAGTGATTCAATAGAGTATGTTGATAAGGGCATAGATATCCTGATAACGTTAAGCGAAGGAGAGCAGTATTTTGTTGGAGATGTCACGCTAGCAGGCAATACGGTAATCAACACCAAGACAATAGAAAAAGAGCTTAGGATGGTGCCCAAGAAACCATACAGCCCGAATAACCTGCGTTTTGACGTTATTACGATACAGACACTTTATTTTGATAAGGGCTATATGTCGTGCCGCGTGAATCCTGTTACATCACTGGATAAGGCGGCTAAGACCATAAACATAAAATACACCCTTACAGAAGGGGGTTTAAGCTATTTAAGCTCGGTAAAGATAACGGGTAATTATAAGACTAAAGATAAGGTGATAAGGAGAGAGTTGCGCCTATATCCCGGCGAAAAGTTTGATGGGGTAAAGCTCAAGAAATCGAAACAGCGGCTGTATGATCTTGGGTATTTTGACGAGGTTGTTTTTGATACAGAGTCGACTAACACTGCAAATGAAAAAGAGCTTGTTGTGCGGGTGAAAGAAGCCAAGACAGGTGAATTCAGTTTTGGTGGAGGCTACAGTTCCGTTGACCAGTTGGTAGGGTTTGTTGAAGTGGCTCAGAGAAATTTTGATATAACAAATTTCAAAACATTTACCGGCGCAGGCCAGATATTACGGATAAAAGCGGAGATAGGTTCCGTTAACCAGAACTATACAATAAGCTTTACAGAGCCATGGATATTTGGTTACCCTTATCTCTTTGGTTTTGATCTTTTTAATTTTGACAGAAGAAAGAAAGAGTCTCTTGGTTATGGTTATAGTGAAAAGAGGACAGGTGGTGCCCTTCGACTCGGAAAAGAGTTTGATGATTATGATCGCGCGGATCTAAAATATAGACTGGAAGAGGTAAAGATAGGAGATGTTTCCTCGGATGCCTCTAGTGCGCTATTGGACGAAGAGGGAAAGAATACTATAAGCAGCCTTGCCCTTACGCTCACAAGGGATACAACAGATAGCAAATTTAATCCTATGTCAGGGCATATATTATCTGCCACAGGAGAAGACGCGGGAGGTGTATTCGGTGGAACCAAAGATTTTTATAAATTGATAGGCCTCGCGGATTTCTTTTTCAATTACAATAAGAAGCTGGTTTTCGAGTTCAAGGCAAGAGGCGGCTGGGAAACAGAATATGATGATTCAAAGTACGTTCCTATATATGAGAGGTTCTTCGCCGGAGGCGCCAATACCGTTAGAGGGTATAAAGAGCGAAGTATAGGCCCGCGTGATTCCAGGACAGGCGATCCTATAGGTGGAGAGGCAATGCTTGTAGGAAACGCGGAAGTTACATACCCTATATTTAAAAATTTCAAGATAGCGGCTTTTTATGACATAGGTAATGTTTGGGAAAATTCAGAAGACGCGAGCATAGAGAGCAAAGATTTTAAATCTGGTACAGGTGTCGGTATAAGAGTAAAGACGCCTATAGGACCCGTCAAGGTTGATATGGGCTATCCTCTTGATAAGGCCCACCCCGGTGACAAGCAGAAGATAAGGTTCCATTTTAGCATGACAAGAGGTTTTTAGGTTATTTAAAGATTGCCCTATTTCCTTTGCATGTAAAATATTTCTTCGGATTATAAAAATAATAACCAAAAATATAGGAGGAGAGTATGAGCAAGGCAAGAGTTTTATCTGTGTTGGTAGGTTTTGTATTAATGGGTTTTGTATTTTCTCAAGGCGCCCAAGCGGCAAGCCCGCTGAAGATAGGATACTTAGACTATGCGGCGGTCTTTCAGGGTTATGATAAGACAAAAGAGGCTTACGCGATGTTCATGGAGAAGGGCCAGAAGAAACAGGCAGAGCGCGAGGGCCTGATTGAAAAGGTAAGGAACATGAAGAACGAACTCGAGCTCCTGACTGATAAGCAGAGAGATAAGAAGCAGGTAGAGATCGACGAGGTGATAAGAAAGCTGCAGGATTTTGAACGCGAGACTAAGGTTGATTTAGAGCGCGAAAAAGATAATATGGAAAAAGAAATTTTTAAAGAGATAGAGGTTTTGATAGAGCAGTATGCTGTTAAGAACAGTTATAGCCTGGTCTTTAGCGATAGAGTACTTGTTTATGCGCAGGAGCAGTATGATATAACCCATGAAGTCCTTAACCTGTTGAATTCAAAGTATAGAAAAAAGAGTAAATGAAGAAAAGCCTTAAAGAGATAGCGGCACTTGTAGGCGGTGAAGTAGTAGGAGATGGAGATACGCAGATAAGCAATGTAAATGGCATAAGGGAAGCGCAGGAAGGTGATATCACCTTCCTTGCGAACTCCTTATATAAGCCATTAATAAATACTACAAAAGCCTCCGCGATAATTACATCAAAAGAGATTTATTCTGCCCATAAGCCGATTATCCGCACAGACAATCCTTCGCTGGCACTTACAAAGGTCATTTCTCTCTTTAGCGCTAAACCGGAAAGCTCTGTGCCCTTAGGTGTTGACAAATCCGCTGTTATAGGCAAGGATGTAACGCTTGGTAAGGATGTCGCAATATCTGCGTTTGTCGTAATAGAAGACGGCTGTGCCATAGGTGATAACTCTGTAATATACCCCCATGTATATATAGGCAACAACACAAAGATAGCCTCGAACGCTAAGATATATCCTAATGTTACAATACGCGAGAACGCTATTATCGGGCAAAATGTTATTATTCATGCCAATAGCGTTATAGGTTCAGATGGTTTTGGTTATGTACAAGTCGCGGGCGCGCATCAGAAAATACCCCAGACAGGGGTAGTTGTTGTTGAGGATGATGTGGAGATAGGTTCCAATGTTTCAATAGACAGGGCACGATTTGGCAAGACATCAATAGGCAAAGGAACTAAGATCGATAATCTTGTTCAGATAGCCCATAATGTACAGATTGGGCCTAACTCTATTATAGTATCTCAGGCAGGTATCTCAGGCAGCTCAAGGCTTGGAAAGAATGTGACAATAGCTGGCCAGGCAGGCCTGGTTGGCCATATTGAACTCGGCGACAATGTAATAGTAGCGGCGCAGTCGGGGGTAACAAAGTCGGTTCCTAAAAATACCATTTTACTAGGTTCACCAGCAGGCCCTATATCTGACCAGAAGAGAATATTCGCGGCTTTACGTCAATTACCTGAACTGCTTAAGGCAGTCAAGGCGATTAAAGATAAGGTGTTTAAATAAGCGTTGGAAACAGTTTTTTAAATATGATAAAACTGTATTAGCCATATTTAAGGAACCTTCTGGTGCAAATAGTTTGTTAGCAGTTTCGATACTAAGTAAAAGGAGCTAGGCGTGGCATTACAACGTACAATAGAAAAAGAGAAGACGCTACAGGGCGTTGGTTTGCATACCGGCAAGAATGTTAATCTACGCTTATTACCGGCAGAGGCTGACAGCGGTGTAAGATTTAAGAGAGTAGACCTTGATGGCCAGCCTGTTATCCCGGCTTTAGCATCCCATCTTACCGACGCGTCAAAGAGCCTGCGGCGTACATCAGTAGCAGTTGATGGTGTGGAGATACATACCATTGAACACCTCCTCGCAACACTTTCAGGCCTGGCGATAGATAATATTATGGTTGAGATAGACGGCCCTGAGCTGCCCGGGCTTGATGGCAGCGCAGATGGTTTTGTAAAAGCTATTAAAGAGGCTGGTATTAGGCAGCAGGATAGCGCGTGCAAGGAATTTTGCGTGAGAGAGCCTCTTTGGGTAGAGGATGGAAATTCCATGTTAGTTATATTGCCTGATGTAAATTTCAAGATATCTTATACGCTCGATTATCCTACTACAAACTTCAAGACTCAATATGGACATTTTTTGATAAATAATGAAACTTATGAAAAGGATATAGCTCCAAGCCGCACCTTTTGTCTCGAGGAAGAAGTAGAGCATTTACGCAGTCTCGGCCTTGGTAAAGGCGCGTCACTTGAAAACACGGTTGTAGTGGGCAAAGAAGGGATTATAAGTGGTAAACTGCGCTTCGAAGATGAGTTTTTGAGGCATAAGGTGTTGGATATTATAGGTGATCTTTATCTACTGGGTTATCAGGTTAGAGGCCATGTCATTGCCATAAAGAGCGGACATACACTTAATATTGAGCTTCTTCACAAGATAAAGAAACACCAAGAAGCCTTGGTGCTGCAGAACACCGGGCAAAATATGCCCGTTTCAAAAGGTGTTCTTGATCGAGTGGAGATAGAGAAGGTGCTTCCTCATCGTTACCCATTCCTTATGGTAGATAGGATATTAGAGCTTAAGGAGAGATCAGCTGTTGGCATAAAAAAACTTACTAAGAGTGATTATTTCTTCGCGGGGCATTTTCCAGGTAATCCGGTTATGCCCGGCGTACTTATGTTGGAGGCCATGGCCCAGGTAGGCGGGGTTATTCTGCTTAGCCGCCCTGAGAATATTGGCAAGATAGCGTATTTTATGTCTATCAATAACGCAAAGTTTAGGCGCATAGTAAGGCCTGGTGATGAAGTGCGCCTTGAGGTTGATGTAGTAAGATATAAGACAAGGACAGGCCGAGTTCATGGAAAAGCGCTTGTAGACGGTAGCCTCGCGGCAGAGGCTGATCTTAATTTTGTTTTTGAAAAAGAGTAGAGTTGGTATTATGGGCATACACAACACAGCTATTATAAGTAAAGATGCGAAGCTTGGAGAGGGTGTACTAGTGGGCCCCTATGCTGTTATTAGTGGCGATGTTATTATCGGTGCCGGTACAGAGATAGGCCCGCATTGTTTGATAGATGAGTTTACTACCATAGGCAAAGATTGCAAGGTATTTTCAGGCGCTGTTGTTGGCAGTATAACTCAGGATAAAAAGTTTGAAAAGAAGAGAAGCTTTCTGGAGATAGGTGATAATAATGTTATTCGGGAATACGCCACTATTAATAGAGGTACCGCAAAGGGCAGCAAGACCATAATAGGTAATAATTGCCTTCTTATGGCATACAGTCATATCGCGCATGACTGCAGAATAGGTAACAATGTAGTTCTTGCTAATTGCGGTACTCTGGCAGGACATGTGGTGCTGGAAGAGGGCGTTATCATAGGCGGGCTTACCGCGATACACCAGTTTGTAAGGGTGGGTAGATTATCGATAGTTGGAGGCTGTTCTAAGGTTGTTCAGGATATAGTGCCATATTCCATGGCTGACGGGCATCCGGCAAAGATATATACAATAAATGCGGTAGGACTTTCCAGGGCAGGTTTTACAGATAAACAGAAGGCTGTACTAAAACGTGCCTTCAGGATAATATTTTTAATGAAATTGAATATAAAGAACGCGTTATTAAAGATAGAAGAAGAACTTACCATGACAAAAGAGATGGCCATCCTGATAGATTTTATCAAATCAGCAAAAAGGGGTATCGCCAGATAAGGGTTTTATGAAGAAGATGCGCCGGATAGCTATTATAGCTGGCAGTGGAAAATTTCCAATATTTCTTGCCCAGGCCGCGAAGTCCAATGGCATTGAGGTAATAGCTATAGCCATAAATTCCGCCGCGGATAAGGATATAGGAAAGAATACTGATAAGGTATATTGGGTAAATCTTGGGCAAGCGGCAAAATTAATAGATATATTATTAACAGAAGAGATACAGTATGTGGTAATGGCGGGAAAGGTAAATAAGGCTATAATAATAAAGCAGGCACTAAGGCTTGATAAAGAAGCGCGAAGCCTGCTTAAAAAGGTACGGGATAAGAGAGACGATACTATACTCTCAGCCATAGCCGAGCGCCTTCAGGATTTTGGGGTTACACTGATTGATTCAACGTTTTTTCTGAAAAACCTTATGCCCGAGAAAGGTGTTCTTACCAGAAGAAGGCCGAACAGGCGTGAACTAGAAGATATAAAATTCGGTTTTTCCATAGCGAAGCATATAGGATTACTTGATATCGGCCAGTCAGCCATTGTAAAAGATAAGGCCATTATAGCCGTAGAGGCCATAGAGGGTACAGATGAAGCTATCAGCAGGGCCGGCAGGCTTGCTGGAAAAGGCACTGTGGTAGTAAAGGTCTCTAAGCCTAAACAGGATATGCGCTTTGATGTGCCTGTTGTTGGCCTTGAAACATTAAAAGTCTTAAAGGAAGCAGGGTCATCTATACTAGCTATAGAGGCTGGCAAGGTATTGCTTTTGGAGAGAGAGAGCTTTTTAAAGAAAGCTGAAAAAGCAGGCCTTGCCATTGTCGCTGTATGATAAGGTGCAGCAAAAATAGGAACGATCATGAAAGATTTTCGTATAAATAAAAGAATCGTTACCAAGAAGCTTATCAAATTTATATCAGATACAACAGCATCCAAGGGTTTTAAGAAGGTTATTCTCGGGCTTTCAGGAGGCATTGATTCGACAGTAGTAGCCTATCTTTCAAGGGCCGCGCTTGGCAAGGAGAATGTTACAGCTGTTCTCATGCCATATGGCAAGCTCTCGAACGAGGCTTCACAACACGCGGTAAAGATTGCGAAGATATTAAATATTAAGACGGAGCGAGTTGATATAAGCCATATGATAGACGCGTATTTTAAAAAGACAAAGACACCTGACAAGACCAGGCGTGGTAACAAGATGGCAAGGGAGAGGATGTCCATACTCTATGACCTTTCGGAGAAATATAATTCGCTGGTTATCGGGACCTCAAACAGGACAGAAATTCTGTTGGGCTACGGTACCATTCATGGGGATTGTGCCTGTGCGATTAACCCTATTGGTAACCTTTATAAGACGCAGCTTAAAGATGTCGCCAAATACCTTGACGTTTCTTCATATGTATTGAATAAACCGCCAAGTGCTAACCTATGGCATGGGCAGACCGATGAAGACGAACTCGGTTACACATATGAAGAGATTGATAGGCTATTATTCTTTATGCTTGATAAACGATTGACGAGTAATGAATTAGCACAAAAAGGTTTTAGCCGGGAGTTTATACAGAATATAAGGCAGCGGATAAAAAAGAACAAATTCAAATCACAACTTCCCGTTATTGCGAAATTTTAATATCAAGCCCAAGGCCACTACGCGCCTATGCCACACATTTATTATTTAAGATACCTATGACCTCTTGAGCGGCTCGTTTACTCGCGCCAGGTCTGCCGAGGTTGTTTTTTAATTCAAGAAACTCCTGCTTCAGGTCGTGTACCAGTTGTGAATCAGTCAGTAACCTCTTTATATAACCCGCTATTTTATCAGGAGCCGCGTCATATTGCAGAAACTCCGGTGCCAGGTGTTTTCCGGATACCACATTTACTAATCCTATATAGGGTAGTTTTATCAAGTGCTTTGTTAATATATAGGTAAGAAAATTTGCCTTGTATATTATGGCCATAGGTACATCAAGTAGTGCTGTTTCAAGTGTAGCGGTTCCTGATGCTACCATAGCGCAGTCGCATGCGGCTATAGTATTATAGGTTTCAGTCTCTACTACGATTACATCTATCCCGCTTTTTTTTATCATCCGCTCGACAGAGTGTTTATCCACAGTAGCGGCCAGTGGAAGGATAAGGCCTATCTTGAATCCGGGCCGCCTTAACAGCAATTTCGAGGATTCAAGCATAATCGGCAGAATATTTTTTATTTCGCTCTCCCGTGAACCGGGCAGAAGGCCAACTATTTTTTTATTCTTCTCGATGCCAAGTCTTTTTAACATCTCCTCTTTTCTGACAGTGGCCCTGACCGTATCTAAGAGTGGATGCCCGACAAAGCTGACATTGACACCATATTTCTTATAAAGAGTCTCCTCAAACCTGAAGAAGACAAGCATCTTAGCAACAAGACGGCGTATAATTTTTACGCGCCAGAGACCCCATGCCCATATTTGTGGGCTCACGTAATATATAACCGGGACGCCAAGGGTTTTAAGCTCTTTAGCTACCCGCAGATTAAACTCAGCATAATCTATTAGTATAGCCAGGTCAGGCGGAGACTGTTTTAGGCGGTTGAGTAAGGAATAATATATTTTTCTAAGTTGCAGGTAATGCTTGAATAATCCACCAGGGCCAATAAACGCGAGGCGCACTATATTTGCATGAAGCGCTACCCCTGCCTCTTTCATCTTGCTTCCGCCAAGGCCAAAGAAAGAGGTGTCTTTATCTAAAGACCTTACTTCTCTTACCAGGTCAGCACCGTGCATGTCACTTGAGGCTTCACCGGCTATGATTAGTATTCTTTTCATATGCTCTCTTTTCTCTAAACCAGGCCTTTACGCACCCCGTTCGTGCTAAGAGTTGTTTATCTTTTTTAATATCTCAAGAGCTACGCTAAGAGCTTGACGGCCCTCTTCACCGGACGCTAAAGGTTTTCTGCCTGAATGGATACACTCAAGAAAAGAGGCTATCTCTTTTTGCAGTGGGCGTTCTTTTTTTATATCTATCTGCTGGGCAAGGATCTTACCTAGCTTTTTTTTGTATATAATAGCGTCTTGTTTTATATAATCCAGGGATATATAGGCATTGGGCTGGAACATCCTTATCTTTCTTACAGCGTTGGCGGTAATCCGGCTGGCTGTAATATTACAAACAGCGCCATTTGTAAAGATAATGCGAGCGTTCGCGATATCCTCATGTTTGGTCAGCACATTCACTCCAACGGCTTCGATAGTCTTTATGGGGGACCTTATAAGCCATAGTAATATATCAATATCGTGTATCATAAGATCGAGCACAACCCCTACATCTTTTACCCTGGGTGAGAACGGTCCTAATCTATGGCATTCGACAAACTTTATATCACCTTTTATCTTCAGTATGGCCTCTATAGCCGCATTGAAACGTTCTACATGCCCGACGGCAAGTGTCAGGTTTTTTGATTTAGCTATAGCAAGCAATCCATCAGCTTCCCGCACAGTCTGGGTTATGGGTTTTTCTATCAAAAGATGGATGCCGGCATTTAAGAGGTCCTTTGATATAGCGTAGTGCGCCTTTGTTGGGACCGCTATGCTGGCCGCGTCTACCCTGCCTATCAGTTTAGAATAATCCCTAAAGCCCTCGACTTTAAGTTCTTTGCTAATCTCCGCGAGCTTTTTAGTACTGGTATCGCATACGCCTACTAGCTCAACATTCTTAAGAGAGGAGTAGATCTTAGCGTGTATAGAACCAAGCGCGCCTGTTCCGATTACAGCAACCTTCAATTTTTTCATTTTTTTCTCTCTTTGTTTGAGTCATTATACCATGTGATGATTACGCGGTCAATGGCTTCTCCACTTTAATGCGAAAGCAAGCCTTACGCGCTTTGGGCTAATTTCGCCTGGACGCTCAAAAACCCCGGCGAGGTTTTCGAGCTCCATTTTGTTACTCATTCATATAAACCGGGAAACGTGGAAAAACCATGCCATTCGTAACAAAAAGGCCCTGCTGCAATTACCCAAAGCGCGTAAGACTTTCACCATAGTTTTCTAACGCATCGGTTTCCAGGAAATAGTTCAGTTGCAATTGGAGCAGGACCTTGTTGATGCGAGCGGGCATGGTTCCCTGCGCTTTGTTTTACAAAGTAAAACAGCAGGGAGAGCGAGCATCAACGTGGAGTACAATTTTCCACGCCGGGGAAAATTGTACGTTCCTGCAAAGATTGCAACTGGACTATTTTGTAATTGATACGCATCATAATCTCGAAACAGTTTCGAACGCGCCTTTTACGCTCGACAACGTATTATGCTTATGATACAATAAAACAACAAAATTCGGGGAAAAAGGAAAAAATGAAAAATTACTTAAGGCTTATAGGATATGTAAAGGCCCATTTATGGGTATTAGTTCTGGCAGCGGGATTTATGATATTTTCATCAATACTTCAACCTATATCTTTAGGGGGTTTTATACCCTTTATTGATAAGGTAATGATAGGAAAAGATATCGTAATACCGGGCCATAATGTACCTGGTTTTATATCAGATCTTGTTTTAAAGATTAACAATATGCCGAGGGTAAAGCTTTTGGGAATATTTATTGTTTTTTATATAGTCCTATTCGCTTTGAGGGCTCTTCTCATGTATTGCCAGCAGTTTCTTATGAGAGAGGTTAGCCAAAGGGTGGTCCGTGACATGAGAAACCTTTTGTATGAGAAACTCTTAAAGCTCTCAATGAACTTCTACTCGTATTCTCGTACAGGTACCCTAGTTTCGCGTATTACATATGATACTACCATTATACAGGACGCTGTTTCAGAGGGGTTGACAGATCTTATATGGCAGTCTTCTCAGTTTATCTTCTCGCTCGCCATGGTCATATGTATAGCAGTCTTTTTTCGTATCAGCATAATGTTCATATTTATAGCCCTTGTTGTAACGCCGCTTATTGTTGTGCCCTTAGTGCAGATAGGTAAGCGCCTAAGGCAGATCAGCAAGAGGTCTCAGGAGTCTATGGCAGGTATAAATAATATACTATATGAGTCTGTAAGCGGGATAAGGATTATCAAGGCCTTTTGTATGGAGAATTACGAGAAACAGAAGTTTAAAGAACAGAATAGTTATTTTAAGAATATGGTTATGAAATCAAATAAGAGGATATTGGCGGTTAGCCCGTTGACTGAATTGGTTACAATGGTATCAGCCATGATTATCTTATGGCTTGGAGGGCAGCAGGTTATTTCAGGTGCGATGACTATAGGGACACTTACTGTTTTCTCTCTTTCCGTTCTTTCATTATCAAGGCCTATTAATCGTTTGAGCAGGGTTTACAATGTTAATCAACAGGCCCTTGCCGCCGCGTCACGCATCTTTGAACTGCTTGACGAAGAAGTCGCGATAGAGGAGAAGAAAGACGCTAAAAGGCTGCCGCCTATTAATAACGAGATTATATTTTCTGGTGTAGGCTTTCAATACACAGATACAGAGGTTTTAAGTAACATCTCTTTTAGGGCTCGCGCGGGGGATGTAATGGCCTTTGTAGGCCCCAGCGGCGCCGGCAAGACTACTCTTGTCAGTTTGATAGCGCGTTTTTATGATCCCAGCAAAGGATCTGTTGAGATAGACGGCGTTGATATCAGGGGTGTTGAATTGCAGTCTCTGCGTAACCAGATAGGTATTGTTACGCAGGAGACGGTTCTTTTTAATGATACAGTATCCGCTAATATAGCTTATGGCAATAAAGATATTGATATGAATCAGGTTATTGACGCGGCAAAGACAGCTAATGCCCATGAGTTTATAATGAAGATGCCCGACCAGTATAATACTATTATTGGAGAGAGAGGGTTTAAACTTTCAGGTGGTGAAAGGCAGCGCCTCGCTATAGCGCGCGCTGTTTTCAAGAACCCGCCCATTCTTATTTTTGACGAGGCGACCTCTCAGCTTGATTCTAAGTCTGAAAAGCTGGTACAGGAGGCTATAGACAGGTTAATGGAGGGGAGAACAGTATTTGTTGTTGCTCACAGGCTTTCTACTATTAAACATGCTGATACTATTGTAGTTATGGAAAATGGAAAGATAATAGATATGGGTGGGCATGATAAGCTTATAGAAAGAGGGGGCCTATACAAGAAGTTATATACAATGCAATTTGAGAGTTTTTAGCCACAAGACGCGCTAATAGCCTATCTTGAGGGCAAGAGACAATAATTTGCTTGCAACTTACAATTTTTATGATATAATTTATGTTTACTTTAAGTATCTATTCTGTATTATTTTGAACTCAAAAGGAGGAATCAAATTGGTTACTGATTTAATGAAGCAGCTTTTAGAAGCAGGGGTTCACTTTGGGCACCAGACAAAGAGATGGAACCCAAAGATGGCGCAATTTATATTCGGGCAGCGCAATGGTATATATATAATTAATCTTGAAAAGACAGCTGCCAAACTTGAGGCCGCATGCGATTTTTTAAGAGATATGACCTCAAAAGGAGGGTCTATACTTTTTGTAGGCACTAAAAAACAGGCTAAAGACGCGGTTATTGAGGAATCCCAGCGGTGCGACATGTTTTCAGTAACAGAAAGATGGCTTGGGGGCCTTATGACAAACTTTAGCACGATACGAGGCAGCGTTAAGCGCATGAAAGAGCTGGAGCGCATGAAAGAAGACGGAAGCTTAGATGTGCTTACCAAAAAGGAGAAGGCTGCGCTTGATAAGGAATGGGCAAAACTACATAAGAACCTTGCCGGTGTAGCGGCAATGGAGAAACTGCCGGGGGTTGTTATCATAGTCGATCCAAAAAAAGAGGACACGGCAACCAAAGAGGCAAAAAAATTAAATATTCCTATAGTAGCTTTAATAGATACAAATTCTGATCCTGACGCTATTGATTATCCTATTCCAGGAAATGATGACGCTATAAGGGCGATAAAGCTTGTCCTGTCTGTACTAACAGATAGTGTTTTAGAGGGCCAAAAAAAATTCGCGGAAAAAAAGAATAAAGATTAAAATTAGTTAAAATTTGTAAGGAAGTATAATCAGAGAGAGGAATAGACAAGAGATGTTAGATAAGGTTAAAGTGTTGAGAGAAAAAACAAGTGCCGGCGTGATGAATTGCAAGATAGCGCTAAAAGAGGCAGATGGTGATATAGAAAAGGCGATAGATATACTGCGGAAGAAAGGCATAGGCCTCGCGAGCAAAAAATCATCGCGTACCGCGAAGGAAGGTGTAATAGCTTCGTATATTCATATGAATAGCAAGATAGGCGTGTTGCTTGAGTTAAATTGCGAGACAGATTTTGTCGCGCGTAATGAGGAGTTTAAGAAGTTTGCCAAAGAGCTTACTATGCAGATTGCGGCGGCAAGCCCTATCTATATTGCAAAGGATGAAGTTACAGAAGAGAATCTGACAAGAGAAAGAGACGTTATAAAAGAGCAGAACAAGAATAAGCCTGAGCATGCTTTAGGTAAGATCATGGAAGGCAAGCTTAATAGTTATTACCAGGATGTATGCCTTCTCGAGCAGCCCTATATTAAAGACCCCAAGGTCTCTGTCGCGCAACTACTGACAGAGGTAATATCCAAGACAGGTGAGAATATTATAATAAAGAGATTTACACGTTACCAATTGGGTGAAACTGCATGAAAAAATCCGCAACAAGGCTTCTCAAGCAACCGGTATATACCAGAATTGTCTTAAAGCTCAGCGGTGAGGCGCTGCAGGGCAAGAGCGGTTATGGTATTGATGTGTTGGTCGCGCATTCGATAGCCAAGCAGATAAAGCAGATACACAAGATGCGTGTAGAGATAGCTATTGTAATAGGTGGCGGTAACATATTGCGCGGTGGAGAAGTCGCGAAAAATGGCACGGATAAATCTACGGCGGATTATATGGGCATGCTTGCTACTGTAATAAATGGTATGGCGCTTCAGGACGCCCTTGAAAAAGAAGGTGTTTTCACGCGCCTCCAGACCGCGATAGAGATGCGCCAGCTTGCGGAGCCCTACATAAGAAGAAGGGCAATTCGTCATCTCGAGAAAAAAAGAGTTGTGATATTTGTTGGTGGAACAGGTAATCCTTATTTTACAACTGACACTACAGCGGCATTAAGGGCAGCTGAGATAGGCGCGGATGTTATTTTAAAGGCTACCAAGGTAGACGGTGTATATTCCGCGGATCCTTTTAAAGATAAATACGCTAAACGATACAAGAGCTTAAAATATATAGATTTGCTTAATAGGCAGCTAAAGGTGATGGACGCGACCGCTGTTAGCCTATGCATGGATAATAATATCCCTATTGTAGTGTTTGATCTATTCCGTAAAGGAAACCTAAAAAGAGCTGTAGAGGGTAAGACTATAGGTACTATAGTAAAAGGGGAGTGAAGCCATATGAATTCAATAGCAGAAGTAATGCGTAATACAGAAGAAAGAATGAAGAAAGTGATAGACGCGACAAAAAGAGAATTCGCGTCTGTACGTACTGGAAGGGCGTCCACTTCTTTGGTAGAAGGAATGCATGTAGATTATTATGGAACACAGACACCGCTTAAGCAGCTTGCCAATATATCCGCTCCGGATGTAAAGCTTATAGTAATACAACCATGGGATCCTTCAAGCCTCGGGGAGATAGAAAAGGCCATACAGCAGAGCAATATAGGTGCGATGCCTACTAATGATGGCAAGGTGATTCGTATAAGCATACCGCCACTTTCGGAAGAGCGCCGCGAGGAACTTATCAAAATAACCAAAAAGATGGCTGAAGATGGCCGTGTTTCAATACGGACAGTGCGACGTGACGCTAATGAGCACGCAAAGAAGCTTGAAAAAGATAAGCTTGCCACAGAGGACGAGCTTTTTAAGTCACATGATGATATACAAAAACTCACAGATAAATATATTAAGAGCATAGATTCTATCCTCGCGGAAAAGGATAAGGAATTGCTGGAAGTCTAACGAGTGCATAACTTGCGCTTGCTTCATTAATGCCCCTTAAAATAGAACAACCTTGCCCCGCTAACTCAGTTGGCAGAGTAACGCCCTTTTAAGGCGTGAGTCGTTGGTTCGAATCCAACGCGGGGTACCATTCTTACAATACAAGATATAGCAGGCTCTGCAATAGGGGGAAAATTGGCCTTTTAGAGCTTTGCTATTATGCAGAACACTCAAAATGCATTGAAACAAAACCCCATAAATAGTATATATATGTTTTTATATATATACTTATTCTACTAATTATACAATAATTGACATGCGATATTTAATAAGTATTATAACTTTTCCAAACGTCCTTTTATCGCCGAGAAGAATCTTTTTCAAGACCTACTTGATAAAATTGTTTAAACCATAATTTTCAGGTAAAAGCGTTCTTATTGACTTGAGGCTAGTTTTTGGATATACTTATATGCA
>CAZGAS010000009.1:0-16835 GCA_964523875.1 uncultured Planctomycetia bacterium
AATAAATATTAGAATAATCGCCAATTATCTGCAACACTAAAGATGCGACACTAATAGCCAATTCAGAGCGAAAGAGATAGCCTGATGAGATTTGTTGGGAGATTTTGGTCTGTTCTTGGGGTTGCCGCGGCCTGCTTTGCAGGCCTCGCAATGACGATAGACAATATTTGCCGTAACCCTTTGACACGTGCGGACATAAAAAAGCCCCAATAAGGGCTGCTTGTTGAAGCTTGAATTATCTCTCTTTCTTTGTTTCGAGAGATTTATATGGCTGCCCCGCTTGGACTCGAACCAAGAATAGCTGAACCAGAATCAGCCGTGTTGCCAATTATACTACGGGGCAGCGATTAACTGTACTAATATTTTATCGCCTTATCTAATCGCTTAACCACTCGTTCTTTTCCGATAAGGTATATTACGTCAAATATTCCCGGTGCGGCAGTTTTGCCTGTCATGGCAACGCGTGCCGGGTGTATTATATCCGCTGCTTTAACACCTTCTGCGTCTGCTAAAGAACGCACCGCTTGTTCTACTAATTCTGTTGTAAACTGATCTACTCCTTCAAGGCCCTGCTTTAATTTAGTGAGCAGATTACGTGTCTTTTCATTGTTTAGGTGCTCATTAACAATTGCCTGGTCTATATTAATATCCTCGCTGAACAAAAACCCTGACTGCTCGATAAAATCATCAATATTACAGAAGCGTGTTTGAAAAGATTTCACTACAGCCTCAAGCCATTGTCTGTCATAATCTTCTTTTATTATATTTCGCGCTATCAGGTGCGTTGCCACAAAATCTGTAAGTTCGCTGGCAGGTGTTTCTCTTATGTATTCTCCATTTAACCAATTAAGTTTCTGTATATTGAACACAGCGCCTGTCTTAACAATCGCCTTTAAGGAAAACAGCTTGATTATCTGGTCAAGGCTCATCTTTTCCCTGTCATCTTTTGGTGACCAACCCATAAGGGATAGGAAGTTAACAAGCGCCTCGGAAAAATACCCTCTCGTTTTATACTCTTCTATCGATGTAGCGCCGTGTCTCTTTGACATGCGCGACTTATCCTCACCAAGAATTAATGGTATGTGCGCGAATTTCGGTGGCTTTTTACCCAACGCCTGATATATAATCAACTGTTTCGAGGTATTTGTGATATGGTCATCACCCCTTATTATATGTGTTATATTCATATCTGTGTCATCTACCACGCAAGCAAAATTATATGTTGGCGAACCATCTGATTTTATGATTACAAAGTCATCTACGGTATTCGAGCTAATATCTATCTTGTCATGAACTATATCATAAAAGACAAGAGGCCTATCCTTTACAACCTTTAATTTTATGGCTCTACCCTTATCTGTCTCTTCGTAATAGGCCTGTTCCTCGGCTACAAGTTTTTTTGCTTTGTCTTTATAAATAGCAAACCGCTTGCTCTGAAAAAAGATCTCTCCATCCCAATTAAGGCCAAGCCATTTAAGGCTTGCGCATATCTCATCTATGTACTTATTATCGGACCTCTCTCTATCCGTATCCTCTATGCGCAGGATAAACTCTCCTGCCTGGCTTCTCGCGTATAACCAGTTAAATAGCGCGGTTCTGGCGCTTCCAATATGAAGTGACCCTGTTGGAGACGGGGCAAAACGTACCCTTACATTGCTCATGCAAAAGCCTCTCCCTTTTCCAGCGCCCTGATATTCAAGTCTATAATATCTTTGTTACCGGGAAAAGCTATCTTTATGCCTTTGACAACATCTGCCCTTTGAAGCAGGCTCGTTCTTTTCATATAGGCACCTAGGGCTACCATGTTTGCTGCTCGGACATTACCAAGCGCAAGGGCTATCTCTGTCATGGGTATCCTCACTACATCAACCCCTCTTTTCTTGATATCTTTATCAATAAGCGAACTGTTGATAAGAAGAAGGCCTCTTCTCTTAGCATTAATGCCGCCTGAAACAACCGTTGATATAAACTTATCCAGAGATGGCTTATTCAGTATAATGGCTGTATCACATCCGGAGACTATAGGTGAGGCAATCTCTCTATCCGAGATAATAACCATGCAATGAGCGGTACCGCCTCTTACTTCCGCGCCATATGAAGGCATCCAGGTTACATTATGATTTTTAGCCATAACACTGTAAGCTATTAATTTGCCTAATATCATTATGCCCTGTCCGCCAAAGCCAGCGCAGATTATTTTCTCTTCCTTTATCATTTCAGCCTTCGTCCTTAATAACGCCAAGCGGGTAATCTTTCACAACCCGTTCTTTTATCCACTTGATAGACGCCTCAACAGAGCGGCTTGTATACGTCGGGCACATGGAAAGCACCTCTACCATCGAGAATCCTCTATTATCTATCTGATTTTTAAAGGCTCTTTTTATAGCCTTTTTTGCTTTAAGAACATGCTGCGGAGAATGTACCGCAACCCTCTCTAAATATTTTACGCCATCCAGGACAGAGAGCATCTCAAGCATTTTAATAGGATTCCCATCAGCGAGAGCGTTCCTGCCTGAAGCTGTAGTAGCTGTCTTTTGTCCGATAAGGGTTGTGGGGGCCATCTGCCCGCCTGTCATGCCGTATACACCATTATTCACAAAGATAATAGTAATGTTTTCACCCCTATTAGCGGCATGTATTGTCTCCGCGATACCTATTGACGCCAGGTCGCCATCACCTTGATAAGTAAAAACCACGTTATCGGGACGCAATCTCTTTATCGCTGTCGCTACCGCTGGACACCTGCCATGCGCTGCCTCTGTTGTATCAAAATTCCAATAATCATACGCTAACACAGCGCATCCAACAGGAGCGATTGCTATAATCTTCTCACGAATCTTGAACTCATCTATAATCTCGGCTACGAGCCTGTGGATAATACCATGCCCGCAACCCGGGCAATAATGGGTCGCTACATCCAGCATAGACTTAGGCCGTTGGAATATCTTTTTCATCTTAGGCACCTGGATATCTTTTCCTCAACCTCTTTCTGCGTAGGGATACTGCCTCCTGTCCTACCGTAAAAATCTACCTTTGCGTTTCCCTCTACCGCAAGCCTTACATCTTCTACCATTTGGCCCGCGCTCATCTCTATTACTAAAAATCTCTTTGTCTTATTCGCGTATTTTTTTAATACCTTATCAGGAAAAGGCCATAGAGATATGGGCCTTAGCATGCCTACTTGTTTTCCCGCGCTTTTCAAACGCTTAACAGCCGCGCGCGCGATACGGCTAACGCTACCATAAGCAACTACAATCAATTCCGCGTTATTACAATAGAGAGATTCGTATCTTACTTCTCTCTTTTTTATCTCGGTATAGGTGGCTTGTAGGTTAATATTATGTCTTTCTAATCCGCCTGGCTTCAGATAGAGCGACTTGATAGATTGCGGATTTCTCCCTTTCGCACCGGTCAATGACCATTTCTTGCTAATAGAGTTTGAATTTTTAAATTTAAATCTTGATATTTCTACGGGCTCCATCATCTGCCCGAGCATACCATCTGTCAATATCATTGTTGGAGTCCTGTATATATCCGCAAGGTCAAACGCGAGCATGGTAAGTGCCATTGCCTCTTGGGCTGACGCGGGAGCAAGCACTATTGTATGGTAGTCACCGTGGCCGCCACCTTTTGTAGCCTGAAAATAGTCTGCCTGGCTAGGTGATATATTGCCTAATCCTGGGCCACCGCGCATAACATTTACTATCACGCCGGGAAGGCGACAACCCGCAAGATACGATATTCCTTCCTGTTTTAAGCTTATCCCAGGGCTTGACGACGAGGTCATGGCCCTCTTACCTGTCAGCGAGGCACCAAAGACCATGCTAATAGCGGATATCTCGCTTTCAGACTGAATAAATATCCTTTTCTTTTCCGCCATTCTTCGTGACATAAAGGCAGTCAATTCATTCTGCGGAGTAATAGGATAGCCCGCGTAAAAATCGCAGCCCGCGCGCACCGCTCCTTCACCGATAGCCTCGTTTCCTGTCATAAGGTGTTTTTTGCGTTTTATCGTTTCTGTTTTCGGTTTTCGCTTCATGTTCACCTTTTAACTTTTTCCTTTTTCCTTATGCCTTGCGCCTTACTATTTATACACCTCAATTGCGTTATCCGGACATATAATAGCGCAAAAAGCGCAACCCACACATTTGGCGCCTTTTTTCAATTGCGCGGGCCTGATGCCGCGCTTGTTAATATCGTCAGCGGCTACTATAAGATTGTGAGGGCAATAGATTATGCATAATCCGCATGCCTTGCATCTTTCTTCATCTATCTTTATCGTAGCCATTCTCTTGCCTTTCCGGCAATAGCTTTAGCAGACAGGCCCAATTCTGCCAGTAGCTCATCCCTCTTAGCATAGGTAATAAACCTATCCGGAACACCCACCCTCTTCACCTCTACATTCTGGTTATTATCAGCTAAAACTTCTATCAAAGAAGACCCCATGCCGCCTTCCAGCACATTATCTTCTACAACAAGGAATTTTTTTATTCTTTTAGCGGTTCTTAATATTATATCATTATCTATCGGTTTTATAAACCTCATATTTATAACTTCAGCCTGAATATTTTCCCCCGCGAGAATATGGGCCGCCTCTAGCGCGGGTAAGGCCATGTCACCTATGGCAAATATCGCTATATCGTTACCTGCCCTCAACATCTCTGAGCGGCCAAGTTCTATTCTTTGCATAGATACATTAACACCGGCCTTACCTAACGCCTTACCGCGCGGGTATCTTATGGCAACAGGGCCGGTGAAACCTATAGCGAACTCAAGCATAGCGTCAAGCTCTTCTATGTCCTTCGGTGCCATGCAAACAAGATTTGGTATATGGCGCAGGTATGAAATATCAAATACGCCATGATGCGTAGGCCCGTCTTCTCCTACCAGGCCGGCTCTGTCAATACAAAAAACGACATGCAAATTCTGCAGAGCTACGTCATGGATAATCTGGTCATACGCGCGCTGCAAAAAACTCGAATATATCGCCAACACGGGGATAAGCCCTTTTTTAGCAAGCCCGGCACTAAAGCCTACGGCGTGCGCCTCTGCCATGCCAACATTAAAAAATCTATCCGGAAAGGTTTTTTCAAAATCGTCAAGGCCTGTTCCATCCGGCATGGCCGCTGTTATAGCCACTATCCTGCTATCTTTGCCCGCAAGTTCTACTATCTTATTGCTAAATGCTTTTGTAAAACTGGTACCTGAGGAGGGCGTTATCTCTCCTTTTTCCCTATCAAACGGCGCCGTCCCATGAAACTTCGAAGGCGCGTTTTCAGCAAACTTAAAGCCCTTGCCTTTTTTTGTAACAACATGTATTAGCCGCGGTTCATCCAACGGCAAAACATTATTTATAACCTCAACAAAAGCAGGTATATTATGGCCATCAACAGGCCCGAAATATCTTATGCCCATCTCCTCGAATATCATACCCGGTACAAGCAAATTTTTTAGGCCCTCTTCCAGCTTCCGCGCCGCGCCTGCCAAACGAAAACCTAACTTTGGTACGCGCCGTATTAATCTGTCCACATCCACTCTTACCCTATTATAGACCGGGTTCGTAATCACACGGTTTAAGTAACGACTCCATGCCCCTACACTTGGCGAGATCGAAAATTCATTATCATTTAAAATAATCAATAAATCTTTATGGAGCTGCCCCGCGTGATTTAATCCTTCAAACGCCATGCCCCCACCTAAAGAGCCATCACCTATTACAGCTACTATCTTTTCACTTGTGCCTTTTAAATCCCTCGCGGCACATAGGCCAAGCGCTGTAGAGATAGAAGTAGAGCCATGCCCTACGGTAAATATATCATACTCGCTCTCTTCAATATTCGGGAATCCGCTGATACCGCCCTTTTGACGTAAAGTATGGAACCTGTCTTTCCTGTTGGTCAATATCTTGTGACAATATGCCTGGTGCCCAACATCCCAGATAATCTTATCCCGCGGGGCGTTAAGACAATAATGCAGGGCTATTATAAAATCTACTGCTCCTAAGCTTGGCGCGAGATGCCCGCCTGTCTTGGCCACAGCGCCTATCATAAGATCACGCACCTCATCAGCTAATTGTGATAACTGCTTGAAGCTTAAAACCTTTAAATCTTCTGGGCGATTTATCTTGTCCAATAATTTCATTCTTGTCTCCTGATGTTATAATTAGTACGTTCTATTAAGTACAAAGTCCGCTATCATGCAAAGGGGGCCTGCTTTTTTTCCAAGGCCCTCAATAGAGGCTTTGGCACTTATAGTCAGGCTACGCGCGTATTCAAGGGCGCGTTTTCTGCTGGTTATCTGTACTAAACCCTCGTTATCAAGAATATCATCTACGGCCTGGAAGGCGAGGCCTATATGTTCGCCAAACCTAAACACCGACTCAATATCTTTCTTCGTTGCTTCTACCGAGAGAGCGCCCACCTTACAAGAGGCTGCTATAAGCGCACCTGTTTTACGAATATTAATATATTCCTGTACAGCGAAGTCTTTTTTCTCAATACCTATATCAGCTATTTGGCCGCCTATCATGCCACATATACCTGCCGCGTATGAAAGCACTTCTACTAACCGCGTGTTAACAGCTGGTTTCTTAGTGGCAAAGCATAGAAGATGAAAGGCATATGTTAAAAGCGCGTCACCTGCCAATACCGTGTTTGCTATGCCAAATTTTTTGTGACAGCTTAAACGCCCTCTGCGATAATCATCATTATCCATGCAAGGTAGATCATCGTGCACCAGCGAATAACTATGTATTATCTCTATAGCGCAGGCCGTTTTAAGGGCGTCTTTTGCCTTGCCTCCTGTTGCTTGCGCGCAGGCCAAACAGAGTATTGGGCGTATTCTTTTACCACCTTTTAGAGCATGTTTCATAGCCATGTATAATCTTTTCGAGTGGCCCTTGGGCACCAGAAAAAGCCTGTCCAGCTCTTTATCTATAATTGTCCTTCTTTTTTTAAGATATTCTAAAACATCTTTTTTCATTTAAACAACCTTTTGTCATCTCGAGGAGCGAAGCAACGAGAGATCTTTTACCAGTCTAAACTCAAATCTTTCCATTGCGAGTTTGCAACATCCACCAGTCGATTTTTCTTGTCCCTGCACCATTTCTTTATCTCTTTTTCTCTACTAATTGCGGCTATTACATCGTGTGTTTCTTCAAAATAAACTAATTTGTCAACATTATACTTTTCTGTAAATCCTTTTGCAAGCTTATTTTTGTGTTCAAAAATCCGCTTTTCTAATTCGCTGGTCACTCCTATGTACATTACCTTGTTAGTCCAGTTTACAAGTAAATAAACATAGTAGTTTTTCATCGCGGGCATTTAAGATTTCTTGTGCCAAAAAAGTATATCAGTTCACAAGGAACCTTCTAGTTCGAGGTACTGGTTCTAGCGGTTTCTCCCGTTGGTCGAAATGACAGTACGTGTTCTGCGAGATAACAATACAGTCGGCAACTCTATTCTAGAACAGATACTTCTCGCCCTTGGGCCTGCTCTTGTTGTTTGCGGTTGTGGTCTTTGACGCGGGTTTTTTACTGTCAGGGGATAATGCGTCAAATTCTTTTTCCACAATATTACCTGTGGAATCTTTTACAAGCACCTCTATTCTTTTTTTAATCTCGTTGAGCTTTTTGCTGCAAAGCCTTGAGAGCTTCATGCCTTCTTCATACTTTTTTATCGCGTCATCCAACTTAAGCTCCCCATCCTCTAAGTCGTTAACTATTCTCTCAAGTTTATTGAGCGCGTCTTCAAATTTTCCTTCAGCCATTTTATCGCTCCTTGTTATCCAATGTCTACATATAGCGTATCGTCACACATCCGGCTCAACACTGCTTATAAACTCTCCCTTAGCCAGTTTTGTTCTGATGCGTAACCCCTTTTTTACGCATGAGGCGTCTTTGATAATATCTCCTTGTGGATATGTCATTGTGATGCTATACCCTCGTGATAAAATAGATGTTGGGTTAAGGGCTTTTAACCGCCCGTCAACACTAAGAACCTTCTCTTTCTTCATTGAAATAAAATGAGTCAAATGTCGCGAAAGGGCTCTCTGTTGCTCATCCAGCCTCTGCTGGTACTGTTCTACTAAAAACTGCGGCTGTTTGAAAGCATACCTGCCCATAATAGCATCCAGATGCTTTTGAAGCATATCAACACTGCCCTGCAACGCCTGCTTAAGCCTTAATTGCAGGCTATCTATCTGTTCCAGAATATCATCTTTTTCGCGGATAACAAGCTCCGCTGCCGCGGAAGGTGTGGGCGCGCGGAGGTCAGCTACAAAATCCGCTATGGTATAATCTATCTCATGGCCAACCGCTGATACCAAGGGTATCTCTGAGGCGTATATAGCGCGCGCTACCGGTTCTTCATTAAATGCCCATAAGTCCTCAATGCTTCCTCCGCCGCGCCCTATAATAATAAGATCTACATTCTTTAACCTATTAAATGTCTCTATGCCGTCAATTATCTCGGCTGCCGCGTGTTTGCCTTGAACCTTTGCGGGAAATAGAAGAACATGCATATTGGAAAAACGCCTGTCAATAATATCAAGCATATCGCGAATAGCAGCACCTGTGGGCGATGTAACTATCCCTATGGTTTGGGGAAAAGATGGGAGCGCTTTTTTAGCCGCCGCGTCAAAAAGCCCTTCTTTGAAGAGCTTATCCTTGAGCTGCGTAAAAGCAAGCTGCAGTGAACCTATACCTTTTGGTTCTGCCTTATCTATGTATAACTGATACTGGCCTCTCTTATTATAAACACCTACCCTGCCTGAACAGATAAGGCTCATACCGTTTTCTATGGTGAATTTAAATTTTGCGGCAGAGCCCTTGAAGATTACACACGAGATAACGCTTTCCGCGTCCTTGAGGCTCAGATAACAGTGGCCGGAGGTATGGAGGATAAAATTTGATACCTCTCCTTCAACCCATACCCTGGAAAACGCGCCTTCTAGCAGCAGGCTGATATCGCGGGTCAGTGCACTTACGGAATAAATCTTCTTGTCTTGGTTAGTATTACTAATCATAATATTTAAGTATTAAAGCTATTTTCAAGCCAAAGGAGACGGTGATGTGCAACGCAATCCACTGCCCTCTTTGGCTTGAAAACAGTTTTAAACACTTATTTTATAAAAGCTTCATTGACACGTTTTATAGATGCCGCGTGCCCTGTATTTGTATCTATATCTACTATAGCGCCATTAATGCGCACGTCCTCATCTGCCATTTCAAGCCTGGTTGGCATCTGTGTAATAAAACGCTCCAGTACCTGCTCTTTCTTTCTTCCGATTACAGAATTGAATGGCCCTGTCATACCTATATCAGTAATATAAGCGGTCTCTTTTGGTAATATTTTTTGATCCGCTGTCTGAACATGGGTATGCGTACCGTAAACACAGCTTACCCTACCATCCAGATACCAGCCAAGCGCCACCTTTTCACTGGTTGCTTCCGCGTGCATATCCACAAATATTGCCTTTGTAACAGGCTCTATTTTTTTTATACATTCTTCTGCCTTGCGAAACGGGCAATCCACTGCCTGCATAAAAACGCGTCCTAAAAGGTTTACAACGCCTATCTTCTCTCCGTTACGCGATTCGTAAATACCAAAACCTTGCCCTGGTGTATCATCAGGATAATTAGCGGGGCGTAAAACCCTGTTTTCCCTGGCGATAAACTCTACTATCTCTCTTTTTTTCCAGATATGGTCACCGGATGTCAGCACATCTATGTTATAAGAAAAAAGCTCCCGCGCGATAGCGGGGGTTATGCCGCTTCCACCTGCCGCGTTTTCCGCGTTGGCAATAGTAAAATCTACGTTCTCTTTTTTTTGAAGCAAACCCAACCTCTCTCCAAGGATCCTTCTCCCCGGAGAGCCTGTTATATCACCTATCATTAAAACCTTCATGTAACACCCTTTATGTCTTAATAGATCCTTCGTCAGCCTACGGCTGGCTCAGGATAAAATTCGGCCATGCAACTTAGCTCGTTTTACCTCGCTAAATTGCGGCCTCATTTCACTTTGCGTATTCTGTCGCGCGGGTCTCCCGTATAACAGTTATCTTTATCTGTCCTGGATACTGCAGGTTCTCCTCGACCTTTTTACTTATGTCTCTTGCCATGCTTATTGACTGAAGGTCATTTATCTTATCGGGTTGGACAATAACACGTATCTCTCTTCCCGCTTGTATAGCGAACGATTTTTCCACACCCTTAAACGCGTCCGCTATACCTTCGAGTTTCTCCAGCCTCTTGATATATGTCTCAAGTGTCTCACGGCGGGCTCCTGGCCTTGTAGCGCTGATCGCGTCAGCTGCCTGCACAAGTACAGCAAAGACAGAATTTGCTTCAATATCTTCGTGGTGTGCCTCCAGGGCATGGATAACCGCTTCTGTTTCGCCGTATTTGCGTGCCAAATCCGCGCCTATCTTCGCGTGCCCGCCTTCAACCTCATGGCTTACCGCTTTACCAATGTCATGTAAAAGCCCTATACGCTTGGCAAAATTAAAATCAATACCAAGCTCGCCTGCCATAACACCCATAATATAGGCTACTTCCTTAGAATGCTGGAGAGCGTTTTGGCCATAGCTGGTTCGGTACTTTAATCTCCCGAGGAGTTTGATTATCTCAGGATGCAGGCCATGTATATTAACATCAAAGGCGGCCTTTTCTCCTTCCTCCCGTATGCTGACATCCATCTCCTTCTTTACTTTTTCTACTACTTCTTCTATCCTTGCTGGATGTATCCTGCCATCTTCAATAAGCCTTTCTAGTGTGCGCTTGGCTATCTCACGCCTTACTATGTCAAAACCAGAAAGAGTAACCGCCTCCGGCGTATCATCAACAATAACATCGACACCTGTCGCTACTTCTAAGGCACGTATATTTCTACCTTCGCGGCCTATTATTCTTCCTTTCATATCATCACTGGGAAGGCTAACAACGCTTACCGTGGATTCCACTGTATGGTCCGCGGCATAACGCTGTATAGCAAGGCTTATGATATCCCGCGCCTTTTTGGCCGCGGATGCCTTTGTCTGCTCCTCAAGCCTTTTTAAAACAATAGCGGCTTCCTGCTTCGCCTCTTCTTCCATCCTGACAAGCAGAAGTTTCTTTGCCTCATCTGATGACATGCCCGCTACGCTCTGCAGTTTTTGCCTTTCTTCCTCCAGCACCCTGCTTAATTCTTCTTCTTTGTTTGTAATATTTTGCTGCTTCTGTACAAGCTCATTCTCCTTTTGCGCTATCTTCTTCTCTTTTCCCTCTAAAAGGTCAACCTTTCTCTCGAGATTCTCTTCCCTCTGCGCAAGCCGCCTCTCTGATTCTTTTATCTCTCTGCGTGTATCCTTTGTCTCCTGTTCAAATTCAGCACGTAATTTTAGCTTAAGGTCTTTTGACTCGAGCTCAACTTCTTTGCGCAGGTTTTGTGATTCCTTGTACGCCTGCTCTACTATCTGTTTTGCTTTCTCTCCCGCGAATTTATGCTTTTTTGACGTGACCAGGTTACTTATAAAATAACCTATAACAAAAAATAACGCCGCTAAAGCGATAATGCTTAAAGAAAGCATAATAGGATTGCTGTTGTTTAACATGGCTATACCCTCTTCCTTTCTATGTTTAAAGCAGCCTGTATAAAACTGCTGAGGCTCCCGCCCGTTCTCCCTTACAAGTACATAATAGGGCGAGATACTGCTATTTGAGCATAAATGCTCTCTCTGCTACAACAAGAGCCGTTTCACGCGGCTATTGTATTTCACGTATGGGAATCTTTACAATTCCTATACCGCAAACAGACCTATGCCCTTCCCGTTGATAAGGCGGCTATAAGTTGTCTTCTTATCTTTAATTACGCTGTGATTAATTTAGTAACAGGTATATCCCATGGAAAAGTGCTGATTTTTCTTACAAGCTGGAGCTTGAATGCCAGCCCAATCGTAGGTATGTTTGAGGGTAGGTTCTTTAAAAACCTGTCGAAATAACCATGGCCATGACCGATACGGTTACCTTTTCTATCAAAAGCAACACCCGGCACAATCACTATATCTATATCCTTAAGGTCCACGGTCTTCATGTACTCTCTTTTAGGTTCATATATCCCGAAAGGGCCTTTTACAAGCTCCTTTTTCGGGTCTCTGATTTCTGAAGGGATCAAACTCTTTTCATGGGTCTTTGTCACTGGTATAACCACTCTTTTACCTAATCCAAGCGCCTCTTCTATCATGCCTGTAGTATCTACTTCATACAGCTTTGCCACATAAAACAGGATAGATTCAGCCTGATGGAAACTCTTCTCCTGGAATAACCTCCTTTTTATCTGCTCACTCTTAATAGCGCGCTCGCGACTCTCCTGCGAACGCAGCATTGCTAAGATATCCTTTCTTATTTTGTCTTTCTCTTCTCGTTTTTTAGTGTCTGATTTTACCATACCACTCTCTATAGGTCAAGAAAAATGAGGCCACAAGGGAATTATCGCCCCCTTAGGGCCAATATCATATCTGAAACATGTAATTGTGCCCTATAATAGCGTCTTTGGACCTTTTAGCGGCTAAATCCTTTAGCGTTGTAGATTCCGCCACTGTTTTTATGTTCTTATTAAGCCTTTGCCAAAATTTTGCCACAGAGCAGATATCTATTCTGGCACAGGACTCTTTCCTCCTGGGGATCATGCAATCTGTTAAATTGGGGCCTGTATCCAGTACATCCATAATCTGGCTTACCTTTATCTTTGCTGGTTCGCGAGATAAAAAATATCCACCCTTTGAGCCTCTTATAGTCTTTACAAGGCCTGCTCTTTTTAGCAGGTTAAATATCTGCTCAAGATACTGCAACGGTATAGACTCTGCCCTGGAAATAGCCTTTGCTGATAACGCACCTGCCTTATGATATATAGCCAGTTCTACCATGGCCCGTAAACCATACCTGAATTTTTTATTAACCTTCAAATCTCACCCTACTCATGCTTTTTTTGCGTCCTAAACCTTTGTAACCTTTAACGCGTGGCTCGTATCTTCACAATCTGTAGCTGCCCTGCCATATCATCAAGCTGCTGCATCATCTTTTCCTGGTTACTTATAACCTCAACCAGCTTTTTGCTTAAACCTGCTGTTGTTGTTTCTTGTGCATTTGAAATACCTATGTTGCCTAATGCAAACGCGCTTACTGTACACACAATAACCAATACAATCAGAATCATAATCTTCTTCATAACAAACCTCCTCTTTATATACCTAATAACCCAACCCCTACTACTATAAAAATCGCGCCTAACGCTTTTGCCAGGGTTACCTTTTCCGAGAAAACAAGAACGGCGATAAAAAAAGTAACTAGGGGGAAGGCCCCTACAATAGGTACGACACGCGACGCTTCCCATACCTTTACTGCCTTGTAATAAAAATACTGGCCAACCAAGCCTGCCAATGATGCCTCGATTAATATCCATATAACACCTCTCATGTCACTAGTAAAAAGGCTCTTTGCGCTGCCATTGATCACTATGGCTGATAAAAACATTACAGCTATAAATGTATTCCTAAATACCAAGGCAGTAAGCGGGGGTAGTTTTGAAAGGCCTAATTTGGCGAAAATTGGGGCAGTACCCCAACATATCATTACCAGCAACGCGTATAAAAAACCTTGTCGCATAGCGTAGCCTCCATTTAGTATTGAAACTGCTTCCGATCCGAGAGAAACAGCAGGTGCGACATAACTTATTCTCTTGCTTGATCTGGGGAGAGTTTCGTGCGCTTAATTTTTTACAGACCGTTCCTTTAAAGACTTGAAGTTAACGCCCGCGCCAACAGAAGGAAGAAGCTTTACTGGCTCACCTAAAAAGAAATTGCCTTGTTTAATCAATCTTTTAAGTTCTTCCGCGATTATCCTGGCTCTTGAATAGCTTGAAAGTGAGGCTGTAGGTACATCCTTGCCTTTTATTTTTATACTACCTGTCTTTAGCTCCTTATAACTCACCTCGCCAATAGAGTTGGCTATGCCATTGGGATAATCATTGGAATAATCTACTATCGGGGCATATATATCTTTGTCCGCTATGGTAGTGTATTTCAGTATCTCTTCGTTGAGTATCGGTATAGGTACACCAAGCCCCACAACCAATGTAACCCCGTAACCTTCAAAAGACGTTCCACGCAACCATTCTGATTGCATACCTTTTAAATCGCCTAATATCGCTATTGTACCTGCTGGTGCGCTAGGAACACCCTTAGAGGTGCGTTTTACTTCCGGATTGTGCTGGGTACCATGCCACACAATATACCCTTCACCACCTGCTAAAAATATCCTGGTTCCTATACCTATTGTCTTATAATAAGGGTCATTTAAAAGCGGTGAAAGCTGACCTGCTGAACAATAGTTCGCGTTGCCAAACTGAGGCTTTAATATGCCCATATATGTATATATTGCCCTCTCTTTATGCAGGTTAACCGCTACATTATAGTTCTGGTAACTGTTACGCGGGTTAAATAGCACCGCTTCATTCAGGTCCTTTATATTAATATAAGTATCTAGCTTTTTACGCGGGTAACAATCTGTTCCATAGGCTGTCGCTGATAGTTTAATATCCTTGCCCGCCACTAGGTCCTCTATAACATGGGCCCCGCCATATTCAAACTTTCCGGGAAAGACCTTGTTCTTGGGATCGTCCTCTGTAGAGACCGCGGCACCTATGTAGAGGTCTGCCGCTGCAAATCCCGCGTAAGCCGGGACATTATTTAGGGTAACACTACCTCCGCCAAATTTTATCTTTGGCTTGGTGGCACCTGTATTAAAATAGGCGCCGCTGGAACACATAGGGCCAAACGTTCCTGTAGTAACAACATCTATCCTCTCTGCTGCTCTCTTCGTGCCTTCTTTTTGCGCTATATCAATTACCTCTTCTGCTGTCACAACAACGGCCTTACCCTGTTTTATCTTTTTATTGATTTCGGCATATGTCTTTGCCATTACTCTCTCCTTTTGGATAGGTAAAGGTAGAGGCAAAGGTAAAGGTCTTATGAACTATATAAGTATCTACCCCTGCTTGACCCTTATCTGTTTCGATTAACTTTCTCGCATCACAAGTAACTTATCTATTAAGCAAACCTAATCAAACATATCTGTGCTCAGGTAACGTTCACCTGTATCAGGTAAAATGACTACTATATATTTACCCTTGCTATCATGCCTTTTAGCTATCTTTTGCGCGGCAAATAGTGCCGCTCCGCTTGATATACCTGCTAAGATGCCTTCTTTTTTGGCCAGGTTTCGCGCCATATCTTTAGCATCGTCATTACTAACAGCTATTATTTCGTCTATCAACTCTTTCCGGAGTATCTTGGGAATAAAACCGGCACCTATGCCTTGTATCTTATGGGAGCCTGGTTTAGCGCCTGAGAGAATTGCTGACCCCTCAGGTTCTATCGCTATTATCTTAACAGAGGGCACCTGTTCCTTTAGCACAGAACCAACGCCTGTCAATGTCCCGCCTGTGCCCACACCTGATACAAAAAAATCCACGTGCCTTTCCGTATCTTGTAATATCTCCTCTGCTGTAGTCTCGCGATGAGTCCGCGGATTAGACGGATTCTCAAATTGCTGAGGCATAAAGGCCCCGGGAGTTTTTTGTAAAATCTCTTTTGCTTTTTCTATCGCGCTCTTCATGCCTTGCCCGCCAGGAGTAAGCACTATCTCCGCGCCAAGCAGCTTGAGTAGTTTGCGCCTCTCTATGCTCATAGTATCCGGCATTGTAAGTATTAATTTATACCCCTTGACCGCACAGGCAAATGCTAAAGCAATACCTGTATTACCGCTTGTAGGCTCAATGATAGTAGCGCCTTGTTTAAGCAGGCCTTTTTTTTCAGCATCTCTTATCATGGCAACACCTATTCTATCTTTTATACTTGATAAGGGATTAAATGACTCTAGCTTGACCAGAAGTATCGCGCCAAAGGTATCAATATTCGATATCTTTACAAGCGGGGTATTGCCTATGGTCTCTGTTATATCATTATATATGCGCATGCGAACAAATGTACCATATTATACTGATTTTGTCAACTTTGATAGAAAAAAACAGGCTACATATAATACTATTTTAGTAGGAATGGGGGACGGTCCTAAATTAAGCGGCAGAGGCGGTGGCTTGAATCGCGGTCCTGATGTCTGTGAGGTTGTGTATAAATTCTTCGAATGCTTTGCTGTTGATAGGTGGTAATATATCCAATATAAATAACTGCTGATCTGTATTTGCTATAAATTGCATCGCTATCTCTTTTACGGCATTAGCGAGTATCGCGCTAAAGAATATGCCATCTTCTTCTATTATGTCATCTCCGATCTGTGTCTTCTGTTCTGCCCCTTTCATAGACGCGATAACAATCTTCCCTTTTTTCCTGTCTTGCAAGTAAGCGGGTATAGCAGATGAGATACCGCCTGCTATCTTATCATCTGTTATTGTTATTACAGCTCTATTTTGTCCGCGGATACTGGCGGCTATCATGGCAATCTGTTGGGCCTGAGATACGCTTGCCCAGTCCTTATGCAGAGAATTTGCTAAAAAGCTAAAATCGCTCACGCCCAATACAGATGGCCTGTCACCTATATCTGTAAAGCCGCTCTCCTTTAGCACAGACTTAGCCTCATCATATACAGCTACGATAGTAATCTTTTTAGGGTCATCATTCGATAAGCCTGCATTTTGCATAGCAAGCCTGCGTAGATGCTCTCTATCCACTTCTGTAAAGGAACGGGCATTAGTTATAAATGTTACGCGTCCAAGGCCAAGATAGCTTAATGGATCATAGAGCGGTTTAATATTCTTGTCCATTGCCTTACCTATATTAACATA
>CAZGAS010000009.1:16935-19365 GCA_964523875.1 uncultured Planctomycetia bacterium
AAGCGATTGCCCTGCTGATGAAGATTTCTGTAAAAAAGACTTATCAAACACATGCGGATACCCATAATAAAAGGATAACTTTTTAATAAGGTCTCTATGAATAAGCACCCAATGCGCGTATATCTGCGTACGCACAGTTTCGCTTTCACGCAATTGTGTCATTGTACATAGATTACGAGTCTCTTCGGGGACAGGACCTCTAATGCTTCTTGATGTATAAGACTGGGCTAATTGTAGATCAGCCTGAAAAGGAGAAAGATCTATAACAGCATTATCATTAATCAAATTGCGCTTCCCTCTTAAAATTGCTGCAATTGCCTGTATATGGCTATCTATATTGTCTCCTTCACCCTGTAAAATATCATGCCTCTGAAGCCAGGAAAGCTCCTTTGTAAGCTTATTACCATAATAGGGCCATCGTATACCCACACAGAATTTTTTGAACGCTTCATCTGTTATCTGCCCAGGGCCTCTAGATGAATCATGGCCACCATATGGCCCAATCCTATCTGTAGCACGATTCCTTATAAGGCTATATTCAGTTAAATCCATCTGCTCTGTTACAACTATTGCGGCAAGAAATGCCGGGTCTATATTCTGCTCTTGAGAATACTTATATATTATATCTATATTTTTCGTTATATAATCACGTATAATACGTGCCGTCTTACCTATCTTAAACTTTAACTCTGTGCTGTGCAGTTGTGGTGCATCAATATCTTCTATGAGATTATAAAATTCTCTTAATGAATTTAAAATAATCTGCCATTGGCCAGATGGTATCTCGTGCTCTATTACAAATGCTTCTCGCGCAGTCTCTGAAGAGTTAAACCAATCCTTATAAGCAACTACACCTGCTGTCAGCATAGTTGCTAATATAAGAGCTTGAGTACCTATCATTATATTGCGTCCTACTGATGAGGCCTTTGCAGATAGACTCTTTACTGTAGCAAAATCATAAACCTCTGCAAAGCGCTTCTGAATATCTTTTGACAAGCCCCCACCTGTAATATCACCTGTTCCAAGCGGCACAGAAAGCATATTAACCAATGACGCCTTCAACGCCTCTATATCGGGAAGGATGCCATTTATTCGCTCTTCGTAAATTTTTTCACAATCCTCAAGCCCTATGGTAGGGCATATAACAACGTATGATATATCTTTTTCCTTTAAGATATTTGTTATACCCTGTGTATGGAAACCTCCTGTAACAAGAATTGCCTTGTCTTTTTTATATCGCGTCATATGCCTTAATGTATTATTTGTAAGCGCAATATCTCGCCTTAATGCCAGCTTATAAAATCTTCTCGAGGCCTTTAATGATTTTTTGTTTGCTGCCAGTGAGGCAACAGGCATGGTTACATCTAAACCGTATGCTGAAGAAGCGCGTTGTAAAAAACTCGCTATCTTTAGGATATCAAAGAAACCTGGATGCTCTTGCATATAATCGAGGTTACGATGTGTAAGCTTAAGATTATAAAGACCTTCTAACATGCTTATCGACTGCGCGTATTCAACTATTTTCTCTTGTGTAACGTTATCGCAAAGCGCAAGTTGGGCTCTCTTATCCAGGTCTTGGGCCTCATCAAAGACCTGTAAATGGTTTATGGCCTTTGAAGACCGTATATAATCAATATACGCGGCCAAGTTTAGATAATCCTTATTGCTTAATCCGTTATCATTTATTAATCTCTCAAGGTACTCATGAAACATAATATCAGAGACCTTGTTTAAGCGAAAATCAAGGCTCAATTGAACCAGTTCCTGAACCTCTTCCTTATACAGGTGCTCTGAAAAATATCTTATCAGCGATTCTCTTTCTTCTTTTGCTGCTTTAAAATCTATCTTGCTCTCTTTTTCCATAAGATGGATAAATTTGTTAAGATTTGGATACTCCTCTAATGATATGTTAGCCTTGGCTGCATACTCTTTCAACTGGGTAAGATACTCAGGAAGGTCAAGCTGCTTATTAGTATAAGCAAGAGAAATCTTGTCCAATGCGAGCAGCTCTTCGGAGTAGGCATACTTCTTAAGGGCATCTGCTGCTGTATCCATGCGCTTGAGTAGTTTTATAAACTCGTCTTTGTTGATTTGATTATCCTTATAACTGGCAAGATGTCTTAGATATAATGTACTATCTTCCGCGCCAACTGCCCTCATATAATTGTCCGCATTGGTTATTTTGTAAAGCTCTGGACCTGTAAAAAGGCCTTGCTGTACAAAAACTTCCGCTATTTTCTTCTTAAGCGCCGTATCCTCAAAACTATTATAAAACGATGTATCGAGCTCTTTTGAGGCTCCCTCAAGACACATGAGGTAGATGTTGTGCTCTACATTTAGAACTTTTATAATTGACGCTATATTATTCTGGGTAACCGGGTCTATGTGGCGATCCTGGATATGTATTACCAGCTTCTCATTTTTACCCTT
>CAZGAS010000009.1:19465-32756 GCA_964523875.1 uncultured Planctomycetia bacterium
TTATATATACACTATATATGGGGTTAAGTCAACTGGTAGGAGTGCTGATATCTCTTTTTATCTTGCTAAGGTATTCTCTTATCTTTTGCTCGTAACCTACATTTATAGGTTTATAATATCTTTGCTTTTTTGGGATATATTCCTGTTCCACGTAATGGCCCTTATATGAGTGGGCATATTTATACCCCTCTCCGCGCCCTAAGCGCTTAGCGCCCTGGTAACTAGCGTCCTTTAGGTGTTTAGGGACTTCAAATGTCCTGTTGTTTTTTACATCCTCCATCGCGTTCTCAATCCCCATATACGCGGCGTTAGACTTAGGCGCTGTCGCGATATATGTCACTGCCTGGGCAAGAGGGATACGCGCTTCAGGCATGCCAACAAATTCTGAAACACTTAAAGCCGCGCTTGCCAATACTAATGCCTGTGGATCGGCGTTTCCAACATCTTCTGCCGCGCAAATCACGATACGGCGAGCTATAAAACGCGGATCTTCCCCGGCATACAACATCTTCGCGAGCCAGTATAACGCGGCATCAGGATCTGAACCGCGCATTGATTTTATAAACGCTGATATTGTATCGTAATGCCCATCACCATCCTTGTCATATACTACGGCTTTTTTCTGTATAGACTCCTGCGCTACCTTTAATGTGTAATGTATAAAACCATTCTTTTGCGTTGGTGTAGTCAAGACGCCTATTTCAAGCGCGTTTAACGCGCGGCGCGCGTCACCATCTGATATCTTCGCCAGGAACGCAAACGCCTTATCATCTATCCTTATCTTATGCCTGCCGAACCCTTTATCTTTATTCGCTAGAGCGTTTTTTAATATCTTTATCAGTTCGTCCTCGCTTAAACGCTGCAGCTCAAATACAAGTGAACGCGATATAAGTGCCGGTGCGATAAAAAAGAAAGGATTATGAGTAGTGGCCCCTATCAAGGTAACGTCCCCGTTTTCTACATAAGGCATAAGGGCATCCTGCTGGGCCTTGTTAAAGCGGTGTATCTCGTCTACAAAGAGTATTGTCCTGTGCGCTGTAGCAGAGTGCCTTATCTTTGCCGCTTCTATTATTTTGCGCATCTCGGCCACATTAGAAGATACGGCATTAATCTCGTCAAAATGGGCCTTTGTAATATTGCTTATGATATAGGCAAGGCAGTTTTTGCCTACTCCACTTGGGCCGTACAAAATAAGGGAGTGGACCTTGTCCGCGTCAATGGCGCGGTTGAGAAGCTTGCCAGGACCTATTATATGGCTTTGGCCCATAAACGCGTCTAATGTCTGAGGACGCACACGCACAGCAAGTGGTATATCTTTTAGGAAATTCTTTTGTTGTTGAAAAAGGTCCATGATATGATTTTATTAGTTATTAGGGACAGCTACTAATAAAAGGTTATTATTATTTCTTATTAGTAGCTGTCCCTAATAACACCTAATAACAAAAACCCCGCACGTGCCGGGCAACTGATGGACTTTGAACCCTTATATTTAAGTGGGTGTCCTATCCAAGGTTTCAAGCTTCTCTCTACTAACAAGAGCTTGCCATTCTGCCTTGTTACATCGGACTCCCGGTATAAAGGTGTTGGCTCAAAGTTGCATCGAAGCGCCACGCACACAGCAGGGATACTTTTACTATACCAGCCTTCTTACATGAAATCAAGATGTTATCTTAAGGCAGCGTTAAATTTCTCTTTAAGGCCTTCTCGTATAGCGGTATCAGCATTTTCTATCTCCTCTTCTGTAAGAGTCTTTTCCTTAGAAGAGAATATGAGCCTGACCGCGAGGGCCCTGTGGCGCTTATCTATCTGTTTCCCGTGGTATTCGCTTAAAAGCTTTACCTCGCTTAACTGCGCTCCGCCTGCCTGCTTGAAAAACGATACTAGCTCGCTATACGGCACAGAAGGGTCTATGGAAAATGATACATCTCTATAAGAATGCGGGAAACGTTGGAGCGGCTTATAATAACGTTTTAAATTTGCCCGCTCCGCCAACATGTTAAAATTAATCTCAGCAACAAAGAGCTGTCCTTTGATATCAAACGCGCGCAAGGTCTTCTCGCTTACACTGCCAATCGTACCCAGCATAATGCTATCTGCCAGCACAGCCGCCGCTTGGCCTTGAGCAAAGACAGGGTTTGAGGTCTTTTCAAATGTTAATCTCGGTACGCCTAGCCTCTTGCCCAGTTCGGATATAACACCTTTTACTTGGAACAGGCCTCTTTCTGAATAATCGCTTTGCGTTCCTTTTCCTGAGTGCCTGTCATATTGGGCCAAGACGAGTGACGGCTCTTCGTTATATTCCGCCTCGCTCTTAAAATATATATTGGAGAGTTCAAAGAGTTTTATATCATGGGCCTGTCTGCTAAGGTTATAAGCGACCACCTTGAACATACCCGGTAAAAGAGAGGGGCGCATAATGTCCTGTTCTTTACTTAAAGGATTTTTTATAATAGCGCAGTCTTGCGTTGAAAAATCCATCTTCTTAAGAACGTCCCCGTTAATCAGGCTATAGGTTATAATTTCATTAAATCCTGACGCGACAAGTATCTCCTGTGTAATAATTCTCTTTGTTTTTAGGTCCTTGGTCTTTTGGCCCTCATTCGTGGTAACTACCCTTAGCGGACTTGGTACTATGTTCTCATATCCGTATATCCTTGCAACTTCTTCTATCAAATCTGATTCCCTTGTTGTGTCGTTGCGATATGTAGGCACCTTGACTGTAAGACTGGATATGCCTTTTACGCCATAACCGAGCCTTAACAGAATATTGCGCATCTGGGCTGGCTTCAAAGTGGCGCCGAGTATCTTATTAAGATACGCGGGCCTCAAGGTAATTGTTGCCGCGGGGGCTACTGGTCTGCCCGCGTCTTGTACCACGCACGGGACTCCTTTCGCTATATCACATATTAAGGAGGTCGCCCTGTCAGACGCGAGCAATACTCCTCCGCGATCTACCCCCCTCTCAAACCTATAGCTTGAGTCCGTGCTTAACCCCAGGCTAAAGGCCGCTCTGCGTATATTGATAGGCGCGAAATACGCGCTCTCTAAAAGGATGTTCTTTGTTTGCTCTGTTACCTCGGTCTGTCTTCCACCCATAATTCCCGCTATCGCTACGGGGCGTGTATTGTCTGCGATAACAAGCGTCTTGGAAGAGAGTTTTCTTTCCGTTCCGTCTATTGTTACAATAGACTCTTTATCTTTAGCGTCACGTATTATCACCTCGTCTCCGGAGAGCTTATCCAGATCAAACGCGTGCAATGGCTGACCTGTTTCAAACAGGACAAAGTTAGTAATATCAACTATATTATTTACAGAGCGCAGGCCCATAGACTCTACCCTCTTTACGAGCCATTTAGGCGACGCGGTAACCTGGACATTCTTAATCACGCGGCAGGTATAACGTGGACACGCTGGTTTATTCTCTATAACAACCTTAAGCAAGCTACCCGCGGATATCTTCTTCTTTATCGTCGCGCATGGCACCTTAAGCTCTTTACCTGTAATCGCGACTACTTCTCGCGCTATACCTAAATGTGAAAGGCAGTCTGCTCTATTGGCGGTAATCTCCATATCAAAAATAACATCATTTTCGTAGGTTGTAAGAGCGGAGACCTCGTGGCCTGCCATAGTAAGTCTGGAGGCAAGGTTTTTCGCGCGTAATTTTGTGTTTACATACTCCCTGAGCCACTCGTATGATATCTTCATATTTATCTATATTTTTGTATTGCGTCGTGCGTGATACGTATTGCGTGACGTATATCATGTTAATATTTTTACGCAATACTCAATACGCACAACGCATCACAAGATTAAAACTGTCGTAAAAACCTTATATCGTTTTCGTATAATAAGCGTATATCATCTATACCATGTTTAAGCATAGCTATCCTCTCTACGCCCATGCCAAACGCGAAACCGCTATATTCATCTGGGTCTATCTTAACCGCCTGAAACACGTTCGGATCCACCATCCCGGCACCAAGTATCTCGAGCCAGCCACTCTGCGAACATACCCTGCAGCCCGCGCCATTGCATAGCATACATGATATGTCTAGCTCCGCGCTTGGTTCTGTGAAAGGAAAAAAATGGGGCCGTATCCTTACCTTAAAAGACGGGCCAAAATACTCTTGTATGAATTCCAATAGGGTCCATTTAAGATGCGCGAAATTTATATCTTTGCCCACTACAAGGCCTTCTACCTGATGAAACATAAACGAATGACTGGCATCTGTAGCATCCGGGCGAAAGACCTTGCCAGGCACTACTATTGAAAATGGCGGCGCTGTCTCCTGCATGTATCTTATCTGGACAGGCGAGGTGTGGCTTCTCAGCAGCCTCCTCTTTTCTGTCTCTGTATCAAAATTCTTTGTATCTATATAAAATGTGTCAAATGTATCTCTTGAAGGGTGCTCAAGCGGTATATTTAACGCCTCAAAATTATTAAACTCCGTCTCTATCTCCGGACCCTCAACAACAGCAAATCCCATATGTGAAAATAGGGCGCAGATGTCATTTAACGTCTTCGCTACAGGATGGAGCCTACCTATGCCAGGGGCAACACCTGGCATTGTAATATCTACGTCAAGGCCACCAGGTATATCAATTCCGGGTAAAAGCTCGTCCTCACGCTGTGTAATATCCTGCGCCAATACTGTTTTTAGCCTGTTTATGGATTGCCCGATAACAGGCCTTTTTTCCTCGGAGACTGTTACTAATTCCTTGAACAAGCGCGCGAGGATGCCTTTTCTGCCGAGATATTTTATCCGTACCCGCTCTAACTCGTCCCTGGCCTGGGCAGCGTCAATCTCCCGAATCGCCTCTTTTTCCGTCTTGTTTAAACGCTCTTCCATACAATCTTATGCCTTCTTTTTAAGCGTCTCTATATTATGATTTGGCCCGACTATCATTAGTTTATCCTGAAGCCTAATCTTATAATCCGCTTCTGGCGTAGGATTGATTACCTCCTCGCCTTTCGCGTTCTTGCTTTTTATCGCGACAATGTTAAGGCCATACTCAACTCTTATATTAAGCTGTTTTAAGCTCTTTCCCACAAACTCTTGTGGCGCTTTTATCTCTATTATGCTGCACTCTGAGGAGAGATCAATGTATTCGCTAACCTTTGGTGAGGTAAGCGCGTTAGCTATTCTTATACCCATGTCCCGCTCCGGGAAGACCACCCTGTCCGCCCCAACCTTCTCCAGCACTTTTCCATGATCTTTTGTCACAGCCTTTGCTATAATCTCTTTTATGCCTATCTCTTTAAGCACCAGGGTGATAAGCACAGAGGACTCGATATTGCCTCCTACGCTTACTATCGCCACGTCAATAGGCTCTATACCTACTACCTTCAACGCCTTTTCATCAGTAGCATCTACACAAACCGCTTGAGCCACTACCTCTGAGAGGTCCTGGACTTTTTCTTCATCTGTGTCAATAGCCAGAACCTGGCACCCCTTGCTGCTTAAGGTCTCTGCAACGCTGGAACCAAATCTTCCTAACCCTATAACGGCAAACTGTCTCATTGTCTTCTCCCTTTATATATAGGTTAAGGTAGAGGCAAAGATGTATGCCTCCATACCAACCTTTTCCTTTTATCTAGTATCCAATATCTATTACCCGACCATAAGCGTCTCTTCGGGATAACGAAAAACTGTTTTCCCTCTGCGCATAGCTATCGCTAAAGCAAGAGTAAGCGGACCTACCCTGCCCACAAACATAGTAAGCATAATAATAAGTTTGCCGATAGGCGTCAAATTCGGTGTAATACCTGTTGACAGCCCTACCGTGCCAAACGCGGAAGTCGATTCAAACAGTATGCCTAAGAAATAATGGCTGCTCTGAGCAGCCGCGCTTTCTGTTGCCGAAAGCAAGAAAGTGGAACCAACAACCACGCAGAGCGCGAGAAAAATTATAACTGCTGCCCGCCTATATGTCTCTTTTGGTATTGTGCGGCCAAAAAGATTTATCCTATCCTCGTTTCTAAACATTGAATATAGCGCGGCAACAACAATACCGAATGTTACTGTCTTGATACCACCACCCGTAGAACCCGGCGACGCTCCAATGAACATCAGGATAATCAGCATAAATAATGTAGCGGGCCTTAATGTCGCGGTGTTTAATATATTAAACCCCGCTGTTCTTGGCGTAATAGAAGTAAATAGGCATGTCCTTGCCTTTTCAGCAAAGCTCATTCCATAAAGAGCGGAATTGTTTTCCAAGAAATATATACCCAAGGCGCCCGCGATAATAAGCAAAAGCGTAACCAGCACCACTATCTTTGTCTGCAGGCTCACGCGGGAAGCTATAAGCCGCCTGTCCTGTCTCCAAAATTTCAGTTTCGGGATATCCAAAAAGACAATAAAGCCCATACCACCTATAATAATAAGAGCGCCGACTATAGTGAGTGTAACCCAATCTGAAGCGAAGCCTGATAAACTGTTGCGGAACAATGAAAACCCGGCATTACAAAACGCAGAGACCGCGTGGAATAGGGCTCTTTCCAGTGTAAGCAGTGCGCTCCAGCCAGTCGTCGCTCTCCATCTAAAATAAAGCGATATAGTGCCTATAGCTTCAACGCAGAATGTAAACGCTATTATATAAAAAATAAGCCGTCTTAAGCCTTCTATTCGCGTCTGGCCAAGCGCGCTCTTTATTGTCATATTGTGGGATATTGATAGCTTTCTGCCTAACAAGATAGCGAACATTGTAGAAAATGTCATTATCCCAAGGCCCCCTGCCTGGATTAGGCAGAGTATAACCAACCGCCCAAACGGTGAGAAAAAACTACCTGTATCCTTGACAATAAGCCCTGTAACGCATGTAGCGCTTGTTGCCGTAAAAAGGCTGTCAATAATACCCGGGCTTTGATTGCCTGCTGTTGAAATGGGCAAGCTGAGCAAAACAGCTCCTGCCAAGATCACAAAAAGAAAACTTAGAACTATTACCTGCGCAGGCTGTAGTCTTATTTTTTTCATAGACAATCTATTTTGCGGGTTTCGTTGGTTTTACAAGCGCTATCAAGTGCTTAAAGGCGCTCTTATGCGAAACTGCTATCTCTGCTAAGACTTTTCTATCAAGCGCTATCTTTGCATTCTTAAGCCCGTTCATAAATCTCGCGTATGTCAACCCATTTGCCTTGCAAGCAGCATTTATCCTGACTATCCATAAAGAACGAAAAGTACGTTTCTTTATCTTTCTGTCACGATAAGAATAGGCCTCTGCCCTCATAACAGTCTCTTTTGCTGTCCTGTAAAGCTTGCTGCGCCCTCCAACATAGCCTTTTGCGGCCTTTAATACTTTGTTTCTTTTTTTCTTTGATGCAACACCGTGTTTAACTCGTGCCATGACTCGCTCCTTAAGTAAACCGTTTCCGCTAGGTAATCATCGCCCTCATCTTAGCGGACTCGGCCTTTGTAAGCACAACCTTTTGTTTGAGCCCGCGCTTACGTTTTCTGTTTTTGCTTGTCATAAGATGGCCAGAAAATGATTTTTTTACCTTGGCCTTCCCTGTCTTTGTTATTGTTACCCGTTTTTTAACTGCTTTCCTTGTCTTACGTTTTGGCATAGTATTAACCTTTCATAAAATGCTAAGCTTGCCTCTGCTATAGTGCGTATTCCTCTCGACTATTTTCAACATTTGGCCTTGCGGTAATAGTCCATATGCTCACGCTTTCTGCTTCGTTACTCCGAGCACAATAAACAATCTATGTAAAAAACCCTGCCTACCACCTTGCTGCCTTTATGCGTATTAATCATATCATGGTGATAAAGCATGATTCTGTTTATTTCGGTATAAGCACCATGTTAAGGAATCGGCCTTCACGCGCCGGGCGCTTTTCCGGCTCGCCAATACTGGCTATGTCCTTGATTATTTTGTCCATCAGCGCACCACCCAGCTCTTGATGCGCAAGTTCTCTGCCACGAAAGCGCAAACTAATCTTGACCTTGCTTCCCTTTGTCATAAAGTCCTTGATATGCGAGAGCTTTGTCTGGTAATCATGTTCTTCTATCCTAGCTTTATACCGTATCTCTTTAAGCTTAACAGTATGCTGCCGCTTTCTGGCTTCCTTCTGTTTTTTGTCCTGATCATATTTGTACTTGCTATAATCCATAATTCTGCATACTGGCGGCCGGGACGTTGGCGCTACCTCTACTAGATCCAACCCTGCTTCACGTGCCTGCGCTAACGCATCCTGAGGACTCATCACCTCAAGCTGCTCTCCCGCGGGTCCGATTACCCTGATCTCGCTTATCTTGATCTGTTCATTGACTCTTAAACGCTTTTGTATAATAACCCCCTCCTTTCGTATGTAAATATACGTTTGTACAATTATACCTTATTAAGCACCTGATGCGATAATCTCTCTATAAAAACTTCCAGCAGGCCATCCCCTTCGTCACCTTTCTCTCTGCTTCTAACAGCTATCTTACCCGCAGATTCTTCTTGCTGGCCCAGAATGATTACATAAGGAATTTTTTGCGCCCGTGCTTCCCTTATCTTGTAGCCTATTTTTTCGTTTCGTGTATCCAGCTTTATCCTAAAACCCGCTTTTTTAAGAACGGTTGCTACATCCGCGGCGTATTGAGACTGCTTGTCCGTAATCGTAGCTATACGTACTTGTTCCGGCGAGAGCCACAAGGGCAACGCGCCCGCGTAATGCTCTATAAGCGCGCCTATAAAACGCTCCATGCTGCCGAGTATGACCCTATGTATCATAACAGGCCTTTTTACGCTTCCGTCTTGCGCCGCGTAGCCCAATTCAAATCTTTCAGGCAGCGCGAAATCACACTGGATAGTTGCGCATTGCCAAAAACGCCCTAACCCGTCCTTAAGCTTTATATCTATCTTTGGCCCGTAGAAAGCGCCGTCGCCTTCATTTATATCGTATTCAATGTTCTTAGACTTTAGAGAATCTTCTAACGCTGTAGTGGCCTGCTCCCAATCCTGGTCTGTGCCTATGGATTTTTTCGGCCTTGTACTAACCTCTACCATATAATCTTCAAATCCAAAGACAACCATCGCGTCTATAACAAAGTCAATTACAGATTCTATCTCCTGTCTGAGCTGTTCAGGCAAGCAGAATATATGCGCGTCGTCCTGTGTAAAACCGCGTACCCTTAACAGCCCGTGTAACACCCCGCTTTTCTCGTGCCTGTACACACTACCTAATTCAAAAAACCTTAGCGGCAGATCCCTGTAGCTTCTTGTTTTTGTTTTATAAACAAGCATATGAGCCGGGCAATTCATAGGCTTTACAGCGTATTCTTCGTCATCAACATTAAAAGTATACATATGCTCTTTGTAAAACTCGTAATGGCCTGAACGTACCCAAATATCGGACTTTAAGATATGCGGGCTTATTATAAGATCATAGCCCCTGCTTAAATGCTCTGCCTTTTCCCAATCCTCTATTATGGTTCTTAACAGCGCTCCTTTTGGCTGGTATATAATAAGCCCGGCACCTGCTGTCTTATCTGTTATATAAAGCTCCAGCTCGCGCCCAAGCTTTCTGTGGTCTCTCTTTTTTGCTTCTTCAAGCATGTGCATGTGTTGGGCAAGTTCTTTTTTCGAGGCAAACGCTGTGCCGTATATTCGCTGGAGCATGGGGTTCTTCTCGTCACCGCGCCAATAAGCTCCCGCGATACTCAACAACTTGAATGCCTTAATCTCTCCTGCTGAAGAGACGTGAGGCCCTTTGCATAAGTCTACGAACTCTCCACTCTTATAAATAGTAATATCCTGATCTGTAATTTCTTTTATAAGCTCAAGCTTGTAGGGTTCGTTCTTAAAAAGAGCACGCGCGGCGGATTTTGAGATAGACTCTTTTTGGAACAAGGCATTCTCACTGATAATCTTTGCCATCTCCTGCTCTATCGCGGCAAGGTCCGTTGGCAAGAAGGGTGTATCTTTATCAAAATCATAATAAAAACCATCAGCTATAGATGGCCCTATCGCTATCTTTACATCCGGCCAAAGTTTCTTCACCGCATGTGCCATAACATGCGCTGTACTGTGCCTTAAGGTCTCCAGATCCATTCCATATCCTTATCTTTAATGTGGTGCCGGGAGCCGGACTTGAACCGGCACGGGTATTACTACCCATTGGATTTTAAGTCCAAGGCGTCTGCCAATTCCGCCATCCCGGCACTTGACAGTATTGTGCTTAAACAAGCCCCTACCGTGCTTATGCTCGAGTAATACGCATAGTTATGTGCGTAATATACCAAAAAAGGTATGCTTTGTCAATCATTACTCATTGTATCTATAGTTATAAAGACTTTATACATAACTTAGTATATTATAACAAATCACTCTGTTCTGCTTCGCTCTCGCATACTATTCTTCCGGTGAAGCTTCGCAGGAACTTTAGCAAAGCGAATAGTACGTGGTGGGCGGTAGAGGACTCGAACCTCCGGCCTCTTGCATGTGAAGCAAGCGCTCTAACCAACTGAGCTAACCGCCCAATAAGATCATTTAACTCTTTTATCGTTTCTTGCTGCAAACATATAAACATAGCGCATCTTAGCTAACCCCCGCCGTAGGCGGGTCAGCCTTTGGCTGAAACTGAGCTAACCGCCCAATAACTGCAAACGCTTCCCTCGTCGCTATTGCTCCTTGGGATTAATTCGCGCTTACAAGTTATCTCGCTAACGCTCTATAACTTATGTGTTCATTAAACTAACCAGCAAAAAAAAGAGGCGGGCACCTTTTAACCAAGCGCATACCGCCTTTTGTCTTGCTATTCCTGTATCGTTATCGGCATATCCTTGATACCCGCGTAAAAGACTATGATCTCTACAGGTTCGTTGCCTTCATTGATGCCATAATGCCACTTATCCACAACCTCTACAATGGGGTCCCCTGCTTGTAAGTGTAGTACATCTCCATCTTCTGTCTTAACAGCAAGTTCTCCTGCTAACAGTACCCCGGCGTTAATAACCGGGTGTTCATGCACCGGCAGTTGCGTGCCTTTAGGAATAGTGATTTTTAATATAGTTACTTCTGGCTGGCCTGCTGGATATGCCGGCAAGGCTTCTCCGTCCCAACTTGAACTCGACTGAACTATAATATCGACTTCTGTAGCACATGTTCCCGCGACCGCGATATTACTTGTTGCAAGCGCTATCAACGATACCGCATAAAACAGCCTCTTCATCTGTATCCTTTTTTCATTCCTTCGTAGCCGCACCGGAGTTCCAGCACTCAACGGCGGAGAAGAATGGTTCTGCTTCGCTCTTGAATCCTTGCTTTCCGGTGGAGCTTCGCAGGAACTTTAGCAAAACGAATAGTGCGTGGTGGGCGGTAGAGGAGTTGAACCTCCGACCTCTTGCATGTCAAGCAAACGCTCTAACCAACTGAGCTAACCGCCCACGAACTTTAAGTGCTTATATATGATGGTGTTACAGAAACTATCTTTTTATGCTCTTTTGCCAAAACTGGACTTGGTGTCCAAATAGTGTCCATTCTCTTCTGTAAAATGTCTACTGCCCGCTTTTTATGGTCTGGTGAAAGGTGGCTATATCTAAGGGTCATTTCTATCTTTTTGTGGCCCATCAGCTCTCGAACGGTGTTTAAATCCACCCCTGCCATCACTAGGTGCGATGCGAAGGTATGCCTTAGGTCGTGGAAACGGAAGTTTAATATACCAGATTTCCTGCAGGCTGTAAAGAAGGATTTTCTTATATCTTTTGTGGGCTCTCCCTTCTCATTAGAGAACACATAAGCACTCTCAGGATGCTTCCTAACCCTGATAAAAGCTGTCTTGACCATTTCATTCATAGGTATGGTTTTCTTTTCTCCGTTCTTTGTGATATATATATTAATAATACCATTCTTAAAATCAATATCCTGCCATTTAAGATTAAATATTTCGCCCCTGCGCATACCAGTGTTGAGAGCTATTATGATTATCGGCTTAAGATTACCCCTGCAATTCCTTAGCAACTTCTCTATCTCTTCTTTATCTAAATACCTCAGCCTGCCATTGCTTTCTTTATATAATTTTACTTTGGCTATTTGATTATCACTTATCTTGCCCCATTCAACTGCCTTAGTAAGCATGTGTTTTAACAAGGCTGTCTGTCTGTTAGTAGAAACATGGGAAACCTTTTTTATTCTTTCTGTCTTGAATTTCTCCACAAGCAAGGGTGTTATCTCATACAGGTGCTTACCACCAAAGAACTCTTTTAACCGTCTTGTATTGCTTATATCAGACTTGTGAGACCTTTTGTGAGGCTTGGAGTGTAACTCAAGATACATATCAGCAAGTTCTTCAAACTTAATCTTGTTCTGCTTCTTGATATCAAGAAACCTATTTTCTGCTATAGCGAGCTTACGCTTGCGCAGGACATTATCTGCCAAGGTCTTCGAGGCCCCTATCTTCTCTCGTATACGGCGACCGTTAGCGTAATAGTCTATGTAATAATTATTCTTCTTTTTGTATATAGCCATATAGCATTCTCACCCTTTTGCTTTGAGAACTTCCTTATATTTATGAACGATACGCCTCTCTTCTCTTAAATAACTATCTATCTTGTCTGCGCTTTCCCCTTTTATTTCCATCTTCACTGCTATAACAGCTATAGTGAAATCAAGATTTATATTCTTATAGTCGTTATAGAACCCGTTAATCGCACTCAAGAGGTCTTCAAACTTCAAGCCTGTACTATATCTATCACCAACGCCACTTTCAACGATAACCTGGTCTCTCTGAAGCGAATTTTCAATACCTTCATTAGAAGATTCTGGTAGCTCAGCTCCTAAAATAAAGGCGGATGAAAACGCAAAAAAACCATCGTAAAAACCTACTATATAAAACAATTTTGCAGGCTCATTCAACTTATTCCATGTAGAACCCGTCATATTTGCGTATGCATTTGATGATAGAGAAAAACAAATTAGCATTATTAAAATTACAAATGTCTTCTTCATATTCTATCTTTTTTTAGCAACTTCTTTATATGCCATTCCTGCATTTTATTGGGCTTCTGTTTACCCTTAAGCCATCTATTAACAGTGCTAAAATGCACATCTAACATCTTGGCTAACTTCTCTTGGCTAATCTTATGCTCCAGTCTATATTCTTCTAATTCTTTCATAAGGTTCATATGCTATATTATAGCGTATTATGCTATTCTATGCAAGCATTATTTTATAATATCTGCCTTTCGCTCTTGGGCCCATCTCTCTACTTCCTGCAAGTCAAACCTGACTAATCGCCCCATCTTAAAGTACGGTATTTGCCGAATTAATATCCAATGTCGTATGGTCTTTACGCTAACACTTATA
>CAZGAS010000010.1:0-31840 GCA_964523875.1 uncultured Planctomycetia bacterium
CTTATTAATAGGCTCACCTGGCGCAGGAAAAACTATGCTAGCCCAGCGGCTACCGACCATAATGGGCGATCTTAACAAGGAAGAATCCATAGAAACAAGTAAGATATATAGTATAAGCGGGCTTCTATCTGATAAAGAACTGATTACAACGCCTCCCTTCAGAGCGTTGCATCACTCTGTCTCGGATGCCGGCATGCTTGGTGGAGGCTCACATCATATACGTCCGGGTGAAATAAGCCTGGCACATAACGGAGTACTTTTCTTGGATGAACTTCCAGAATTTAGGCGAAATGTCCTTGAGGCATTACGGCAACCCCTGGAAGAGGATCTGATAAGAATATCAAGGGCAAATGCATCCTTAAGCTACCCTTGCCGATTTATGTTAGTGGCAGCTATGAATCCCTGCCCGTGTGGTTTTTTGACACACCCAAAGAGGGTATGCACATGTTCACCCGGACAAATACAGAGATATCTATCAAAAATATCCGGACCACTGCTGGATAGGATAGATATGCATATTGAGATCCAACCTATTAAATATGAGCAGATGATCGAGACAACAAGTGAAAAAACTTCAATTATAATAAAGGAACGCACTAAAAAAGCCAGGTCAGCACAGAAAGAACGTTATAAAAATCACAACTATAGTCTAAACGCAAAACTGCCACATCGTGATTTAGCAAGCTATTGCCAGATATCAGAGGGGGCGGCAGGGCTGCTCAAAACAGCAATGTCTGAATTATTCATAAGCGCCCGGGCATACGATAAGATACTAAGAGTCTCCAGGACTATAGCAGATCTCGACAATAAGCCGTTGATTGGAGCCGAAGAGGTTTCAGAGGCAATAAGCTATCGTTGTCTTGATACCAAGGCCTGGCTTTAATAAAAATCGAAACAGTTTCCAAATCGTGAAGGACACTGTTTCAAAACCAATAAGGACAGTGGTCATATAATATAACAGGAGGAGAAAATGGCAAAAACACGATTGCTTCTAGAGAATTGCTGTTACCATATCTATGTTCGCGGCAACAGAAAGAAAAGGATTTTTAACAAAAAGACTGATTTTGAATTCTATTTGCATCAGCTGCGCCGCTACAAAAAGCGGTACCCCTTTCTTCTGTACAGCTACTGCCTAATGCCTAACCATATACACTTATTAGGTGAGATTATCGTACCTGACAATCTTCCTAAACTGATGCAGTGCCTTCAGCGCTCCTATACAGCTTATTTTAACAAAACGTACAAGATTGTTGGACATCTTTGGCAAGGCAGGTTCAAAGCAAAGATAATAAACAAGGATAAATATTTGTTAAATTGCGCTGCATATATTGAGGAAAATCCTGTCAGATCAAACTTAGTCAAATACCCTATTAACTATCCATTCTGTAGCTATGCGGAGAGAAATCTAGGAAAAAGTGACATAATAAGAGTATTAGATGACTTCCTATATTAAGAGACCACTGTCCCGATTGAAAATAAAACACTCTCCCTAGTAATTTGGACACTGTTTCGGAGTTGAGGCTGTTTAGGGGTTTGATTATTTTGTTGCTTCTATCAAGACACTTCTTGGCCGGAAAAGGATACGGTGTGGAATTAGAATAATCGAGAGCAGCTTATCAATAGCAGGGACTCTTATAATAGTTTTAGCGAGCCTTAGCTTAAAGCTAGCTTTACCCCCTCTTGCCTCTTTACGTGCTACATAATCCTTTAAAAAAGATAAAAAGGTGACTTTAATCTTGCTAAACCCGTTCTTTTTGATAGCCTTCTGCCACTGCCAGATTGGGTAATAATGATCATTGTAGCCAAAATCATCCGGATGCTGCTGAGGTTTTTCAAAAACCCCTACAAAGCACTCGTTCAACAGTATCATCCTTCCATCTTTCTTAAGGACGCGGTTAAGCTCTTTGAAGGTCTTATCTAGGTCTGAACTATGATGTATAGTAGCCGCGGCAAAAATAATATCAAAAGAATCGTTTTCAAAAGGAAGCTTATCCATATCAGCATAAATCCTCTCAAAATAAAGGCCGTCCTTCAAATAGATATCCGCTACCTTCAGATAGTCTGTGATATCAACCGCTACAACGTCACAGCCTTTTTTAGCAAATTCACGTGACGCCCAACAAAAACCGGCGCCAAGCTCTAACACTCTCATTCCCGGTTTTATCTCCCAGCTATCAAACAGGCCAAAAAAACGGTGCGCACCCTCCGCAAAATTCTGGAACGAACCCCCTGCTTTAAAAAAATAGCTTCCGTCACCTTTAGGTAATGACATAAAGAGCTTACTAAATTTTTTTATGGTTTCAGGATTTATAAAGAATTCATCACCCTTTGCTGTCTTAACACGTGCTTCCTGCGAACTGGCCTTCTGCTCTTTAACTATCTCTGGGGATGGTTCTGGCAAAAAATCAACTATACCCTCTTTAAGTGGGAAAGGCTTCTTGCAGGTAGCGCATAATAGCGTACCATCTCTGTATTCATCATACAATCCGGTTATAGCCTCTATATTAAAAGGGCCACCTCCGCAAAGTGGGCATTTCAAAATTTTAATAATATTTCTTCTCATTCTTATATACGCCTCTTAGTAATCTTATCCTTACTATCCTGGTCCGCGTCAGTCGTCTTAGTATGTTTCCATGTTTCATATATCATAATAAGCGCTTTTGTACTGCCTGTATCCATAATCCATTTAAGGCCAAAAATTAGCGCGGCAACAAGAAATTGCAAAAAGAACAACCTAAATATAAATGATAGCATGAAAAATAAGGCTGATGTCAGGAGATATTTATTGCGTTTTATATAGCTGGCTTTAGTACGCTCTCTGGGATATTTTTTAGGCATAGCCAGCACCCTCCTTATAATAGAATTGTTAATATGAGATCGATTGTCTTCCTCTGGAGCGGATAATCCAGAAACGCAGGAGGCTACCTTATCAAAACACATATCGCATCTTGCCACATGCGAAGATATAATCTCTTTTTCGGCTTTGTCAGATATTGCCTCGCTTACATAATCCGCAAGCATACTGTCTGTTGGGCAGGTGCCATTCGCGATTCTATTTGCAGCCTTATTCTCAGCATGTAACGCCGCTCTTAGTGTAAAGTCGAGGTTAGGCTCAGACATCATATCCTCTTTTTTTCAATCTTTCTTTAAGTAATTTTTTGAGGCGAAAAATAATCGTGGATACTGAATTTATAGGCATATCCATTATATGGGCTATTTCACGATGCTTAAGGTCGTATAGTAAATCAAGCGTTATAATACGTTCTTCTTTTAATGTAAAATCCTTGATAAGTTCTTCTATCGTGTTATTCAACTGCCTACTATCTGTTTCTGAACGCGGGGTATCTGTTGTACAACTGGCATCCTGAGTATCTATGTTTTTCTCATTTAAACGATTGTACCTCTTTTTCTTTCTCAGAAAATCTGTTGCGACATTCTGCGCCACGATTGTAATATAGGCAGGCATTGAGCGAGGCTTTGCTATTTTGCTAAGAACATTATTACACCAGATATGCGCGAATGTCTGTTGGAATATCTCATCCATATCATTCTGGTTGATATATAAAAAGAACCTTAAGGCCTTGACTCTAATAGCTCTGCGTACAAGATTTGAAAAATTTTTTATCAGGCGGGCCCAAGCTTCTTCATCGCCGATAACACATAGCTTAAGAAACTCTTCATCGCAGTTATTGGCTTTGCAATCCATCAGCAGTAGCTATTTCGGTATGTTATTCAGGTAAAAGATTATTTTGCTTTAGCGTATTTTCAAGGTCTAAAACAGCTTTTTTGAACTGAGGGAATAACTCAACATTAAGTGAAAGCCCCTTTGCTGTAGGAACTTTACCACCGGCCTCTTTAGAATCAACCCATACGCGTAGATCGATTAAATCAAAACCTTTATACTCTTTTACACCAATCCGTATCTCCTCAAACTTGTTCTTGTTAAAAGTTGCAACAGTCTCATTCATGCCTTACACCTCCTTCTTATTATTTTAAGCGCTATCTTTAGCAATCTGGTCTAAATATTTATTTAATACACCTTTATCTTTTGTATCAATTTTCAAAAACCTCACGCCTACCTTAAATACTCTCTCTGAAGCAGTGTAATCCCGTTTCATCTCACTAACCCAAACAACCTCCCCCTTAACATCTAAAGGCCTCTTTCCCGGTATCTTAATCTGCATATTAATCTGACTCTTCTCCGGCATAATTTCCGGTACTTGGAGGCATACACCTTCTCCGGAAACATCATGACTAAATGCGTGGTAAAGGTCACCAACCTTTTCCTGTACGCTGCACTCTACAGCAAGCTGTTTTTCAAAACGCCTGAATTTACGCCTCTCCTTCAACGTATCCCAGTAACTATCGAGTGTCGCGGAGACATATGCCAAGTTCCTTGTCCTGTGTCTCCAAAGGAGTAGTGATACAGATAAGAGAATCAATAAAGCAATTATGGATGATAGCATGTTTTGCGTGTCAGTATCCTTACAAAAGTTTACCTATTTTTTGGCTTATAACCTGTTAACGCGTTACCCGTGAAGATAAGGCTCTCACTCTTTGTAAGCATATTCGATTCTATCTCAAGTACAGGATATGTACCATCATATATCCATTCCTCCTGCACAAGGCCTACATCATCCACGCCAATCTGTATCACCGCGTCAGGTTCACCCCATTTATCCAAAACGAAATCTTTACTATCACCAAGGTGTAAAGGTGACGCGCCGTTCCATGGAGGTAGGAGCCTTCCCGGAGATGGCGCGTCAATTCCCGCGCATCCTACACCAAAAAGGCTTACCAAAAAGCATAAAATTATTACATATTTCATTCACATGCTCCTTTTTTATAAAACTTATTATAATACTATATATATATAATGTCAATTGTAAAAAGAAAAAGCCCCCAAAAAACGGGGGCTTTTTCCTGTAACTGGATCTCTAAAGATTGCTTAGAAATCAACCTTTACAGCAGAGATGACCTGTGCAGAAGCTGAATCATAGTCACTAGAATAATAATCAAGTGGCCACAACATACCAGCTGCAACAGTAAATTCAACATCTTCTGTGTAATCATAACTTACCTTAGCATCAAGTTCATGAGCGATATCTTCACTCTTACCTAAAATTGGAACCTCATCATACCATAGGTAGGTCCATCTCGCGTTTATTGAGATATCTGTCATAGGTTCGATGCTTCCAAAAAGAGCAACAGAGTTCTGGTTTGTCATACCGGTATCATCACCAGTCAAGGTGTCACCTGTACCAGAATAAGCGGTTGTCTTTGTGATATTTCTGAAGTCAGAAAGATAGTTGTCAAACTTTCCTCTATACAGAGCATCCCATGCCTTCCACTTTCCTGTGTTGCTTGAATCTTCACCTGAGAGCCAAATATATTCGGCACCAAGTGTTGGGGTCCATTTTACATCAACAAACGAATAGACTGCGCCTAAGTCGACAGCGCCTGCACGGCGGTCATCTGACCTATTACCAGTGCGATAATCACCAAACTGGAGAGCGCCTTCTGCCCATAAATTCAAGTTCTCAAAAGGAACCAAGCTACCCCTTAAACCAACTGTGTTGATAGTATTTGGGTCACCCTTTGTAGAAGTAGTCTCTCTGTCATGCTTGTAGATATAATATGCTTCTGCTTCAGCATCATACTTTGTGAAGTCATAACCGACATTCGCTACATAAAGATCAACATCATCATGATTATCACCAGTTGTGTTATTAACATTTTCGTTGATCTTAGCATAGATTAAATCAATGGTCCATGGATCATAATCTAATGTTGCGCGCATTGAATCAAATGCTGTCATGTCACTAACTTCAGCCATAGTTGTAGCCAACGCACCCTCATTGTTCCATACTAACGGACCTGCATTACCTACTACAAATCCCTTGCCTAACCAGATGTTCTGGCGACCAATTTGTAATGTCAAAGGAGCATACAGCATCTCCTTTAATGTTACATATGCTTCATCTAAAAGAATATCGAATCCGGTAGTATCCTGGTCTTCTCCATTCCAACCTCTTTCATTTAATAGACGAACATATGTTGATACGTTGTCTGTTAAGTCTGCTTCAATATTCAAACCAACCTGATTCATAAAAAAGTTCTGGTTATTGTCATCGTTGTTCTGTAGATCTATGTCACTCTGATATACATACGCAACTTTGATATCACCAGAAACCTTTATATTCTGTGTTTCAGCGAAGGCTGGAACTGCAAAAGCAACTAACAGCGCTGCTACGCATATTCCTATCAAAATTCTCATTTAGTTATTCTCCTTTTAATAAATTACAATCTAATTTAATAGTGCTATGCACTCTCGCATAACACCTCTTGCTTTCTATGTTACTCACCATATCCTGATGATTCGCGACTCTATTTTTTTCACCTCCTATCTTTGCCTTATTAAAATCATCTATGGTGTATAATACATATTATTTATAGTTAAATGATATCAAATTAATAACGTGGTGTCAATAAAAATAAACAAAAAGAGCCTTTTTAATCTTCCCTTTTTAATGACTTGTAAGTCGTTGCCCTGCCTGACTTTGGAGCAACAGTTACTGTAATAAAGGTATTCATCCCATGAGGTTCAATCACAATTATACAGTTCTGGTCTTCTCGCTCAAAATTTAATATCCTTCTTCCATATTCCAGCATGTTTGTAAAGTTCCAGTTATATAAAGACATCTGGTTCTTATAAAAGCTAACCACCTGGTCACCGCTTGCCCTTCCTTTATATTTTAAAATGCCCACACGCAAGACATCATTCTCAAATGTAAATGACTGGGAAGTAACCATCTTAAATCCGGATGGTACTGGGACATCCACGAATTTTAAGGCTGTTGAAACATCTAACGCCTTCATGACCTTAACATCATCGGAAAGCCCAGAGCCAGATGTCGCGCAACCGGCAAATAATAATACGCTTATAAATATAGCGGATAATTTTCTAATCAACATTGGCGCCTCCTTGTTTATATATATAATAATAAAAAACTACTCAAGCGTCAAGATAATACCACAGATTAAGAAACTTTTTGTATCAGTGCTTCTGAGTTCGCGTATGCCTGCGCTACATCTTTGCTGGACAGGCCCGCCAACTTAGCTGTCTTTTCAAATAACATTTTAGATGGTATATTCTCAGGAGAATGTGAATCAGAGTCTATTACAATTTTAACTGAATATTTTTTTGCCATATTCGCTACATGAGTATTTGTCTTGCAATGGCCCTTGCGTGTTGTAATCTCAAGACAGGTACCTTTCCTGGCCGCTAGAATAAGGTCTTCTTTTGTTATCTTTCCGGGGTGTGCTAGTATGTCAACACCCGCTAATATCGCGGCTCTATTGGTACCTTTCAAGACCGGCTCAACAGGACTCTCGCCATGTGCTACAATAATCTTGGCGCCCCTCTTTCTCGCGCGTCTTACTAAAGATGAGAAAAGCTCTAACGGAACATGGGTAATCTCAACACCTGGGATTGTTTTAATCCTCCAATACCTATTCAACTGCTTTGAGGCCTTGACAAGCGCGTCAATTATAAAATCGATATTAGAAGAATCCACATGATCGGTTATAGCGACAGCGTCAAAACCAGCGACATCGTATCTTCTTACAAGTTCACTTGGCAAAAGAACCCCGTCACTCAATAGGCTATGAGTATGTAAATCTATCAACCCGCTAGAATACTTCATTGTCTGCTTCCTCTTTCAACTCAACAAACTTGGCGTATGATAGAATCTGGTAAAATCCGCCTAATCCTGCCAGCATAAAACCTAAAAAACCATCGCGAAACCCTTGCTTTAATATGAAGGCCTTTAAAAACCTGTCTATGGTTTTTCTTATCGCGCGGGCGAGCGACATCTTCCTTTTATCACGAAACCATTTTTGCGCTTCAAAATTCGTCTGGTGATTCAGCTTGCTAACCATATCCGCTATGTCCCTATACGCAAGGTGGATTATTTCCGCGTTTAAGGTCAGGCGATCACCCTCCATTATCGCGGGGGGGTGATACTCCTCCTCCGCATATCTAAATTCACTCTTCTTAAAAAGTTTCAGCTTAGCGTTTGGATACCATCCACCATGCTGAAGCCATCGCGTACCCATATAATTACGATGAGGGATATTATACCCATTATATGTAAAGCCTGCCTCAATAAGCGCTATAATCTCATCCTTTAACTCTGGGGTGACCCTTTCATCGCTATCTAAACTCAATATATATTCATTCTTTGCTTTTGAATACGCAAAATTACGCTGTATGCCTTCGTTCTCCCATTTCCGCTGATGAATATTATCAGTATAGTTGCGTACAAGCTCTAAAGTATTGTCTCTGCTTATATCATCGACAATAACAATATCATCACACCATTTAACGCTTTCAAGGCAATCGATGATCTTTTCAGCTGAATTCTTTGTCATTGTTACAACCGATAACGGGTATTTCTTATCACTCATAGAACTCACCACCTTCATTAAATAATACTCCACCTGTTCTTAAATAGCTTAATAACAAAAAATTATGGTGCCCCTATCGCGACTCGAACACGACCACATGGTTTAGGAAACCACTGCTCTATCCATCTGAGCTATAGGGGCACACTGAATTAATACCATCTGCCCTATACCAGAATTTGCTTCGCAAATACGGTACAGGGTTAATTCGGCTATACAACTTACCTCAGCTATAGTTTTTTAAGCATCTGTAAGTTGTAACCTCATTAAAGCTACGGGGGCACAGTATTTTAATCAGTACCTAATGCATAAAGCAGAATAAATCAAAAAACAATCTGAGAAAATACCTCGTAACCCTGGAGCTTATCACGGCCTTTTAGAAACGCTAATTCAATCATAAAAGCGGCCTCAAGAATCTTTCCCTTTTGTTTTCGGACCAGGTCACATGTAGCCTTTGCTGTACCACCTGTCGCCAAAAGATCATCCACAATCAGCACTGACTCATTTTTGCTTATAGCATCTTCATGCATGCAAAGGGTGTCACTGCCATATTCAAGGTCATATGAAGCCTCTATTACCTTATACGGGAGCTTACCTTTTTTACGAACAGGTACAAAGCCCGCGCCAAGTTCATAAGCCAAAACACTGCCTATAATAAAGCCTCGCGCGTCAGCTGCTACGATCTTATCTATGGGTTTATCACGATAGCGCTCTACAAAGGTATCTATTACCTTTTTAAACGCCTGCTTATTCCCTAAGAGCGTGGTAATATCCTTAAAGATGATACCCTTCTTTGGGAAATCCTGAATATCCCTTATATGATCCTTTAGTTCTATACACATCATATATCTCCTGCTTTCATGCCTTCGGTTACACCCTCATCTATTATCATCTTTTTCAGCTTCTCTATGGTCCTCTTTTCTATCTGACGCACCCTCTCCTTTGTAATCTTAAGTTTTTTCGCGATCTCCTGGAGGGTAAGTGCATTTTTCTCATCCAGGCCAAAACGAAGCATCAGCACCTTTTTGTCACGCAGTTCAAGTTTATCCAATAGTCTTCTGATACGCTCATCGCGTAAGGCATCAGACATCCTCTTATCAGGTAACTTTACGGATTCATCTTCTATCAGCTCTAAAAACCTGCCACCTTGTTCCTCGCCAATAGGCGTCTCTATTGATGTTGGCTGCGATTGCGCGGCCTGGGCTATTTGGTCAATTTTACGTACTGAAAATTTCATTCTTTTCGCAATTTCGCTTGTGGCCGGGGCTCTCTTGAACTTATGCTTAAGCTCCTCAACAACCTTCTTGTACCGTATAATGGTTTCAACCATATATACCGGAATCCTTATAGTCTTGCCCTGGTTTGCGATAGCTCGCATAATGTACTGGCGTATCCACCATGCCGCGTAAGTTGAAAACCTATAACCCCTTCCAGGATCATATTTTTTGACGGCCTTCATAAGTCCAATATTACCTTCCTCAATAATATCGAGCATAGAAAGGCCTGCATACGCGTATCTTTTTGCTATGCTAATAACTAGCCTCAAGTTTGATTGTACCATGATCTTAGAGGCACGCGAGTCCTTTTTCTTTATTCTCTTAGCCAGTTTTATCTCTTCATCATGGCTTAAAAGCGGGAACGCCTCTATATCCTTAAAATAGAGCATGAGAACATTTTTATCAAACATAGCTGTTGTCTACTCCTTCTAAATTGGGCACTTCGTGCAGTTTATTTCGTATTGTGTATATCGTGATGTGTATTGCGTGATATATATCACGTTAAAGATATCACGCAATACACATCACGCGCGACGCATAACGAAATTATGTTATAATTTATAAAATATACTACCTGATTGACGCATGCGCCGCCGCGAGCCTAGCTATAGGCACCCTGAATGGTGAGCAGCTTACATAATCAAGCCCTATCTCATGACAGAACTTTACACTCTCAGGATCACCACCATGTTCTCCGCATATACCTATCTTGAGGTCAGGCTTTACGCTTCTGCCCTTTTTAACTCCCATATCAATCAACTGGCCTATTCCATCCTGATCAATAGTAGCAAACGGGTCGTTCTCAAGAATACCATCGGCTATGTATGAAGGTAAAAACTTGCCTATATCATCTCTGGAAAACCCAAATCCAAGCTGGGTCAGGTCATTTGTACCGAAGCTGAAGAAGTCCGCCTCAGCGGCTATCTTGTCCGCTGTTAGCGCCGCACGCGGTATCTCAATCATGGTACCGATATTATACTTCATGCGTACTTTGTATTTCTTAAGTACATCATCACAAACTTCAACAGCATGCCTCTTGGTAAAGATAAGCTCATTGATATGACCCACTAAAGGTATCATAATCTCAGGTATTATCTTCTGTCCCCTTTTAGCAAGTTCGCAAGCCGCGCTCATTATCGCCTTTACCTGCATCCTGTAAATCTCAGGGTAGGTAATACCAAGCCTGCAGCCACGATGCCCGAGCATAGGGTTTAACTCATGCAGGTTCTGGCAAAGGTCTGAGATCTTTTTCTTATCAACCTTCATCATCTTTGCCATCTCCTGCTTTTCCTTATCAGTATGCGGCAGGAACTCATGCAGAGGCGGGTCAAGCAGCCTTATTGTAACGGGCTTACCTTCCATGACTTTAAATATACCTTTGAAGTCTTTTTTCTGAAGAGGCAAAAGATTAGCAAGCGCTTTTTCCCGGGCAGCAGTATTCTCCGCGAGTATCATTGTCCTTACAAGAGGCAGCCTGTCCTTACCAAAAAACATATGCTCTGTCCTGCATAGACCAATACCCTCCGCGCCAAAGCCTATTGCCACGTCCGCGTCATGAGGTGTATCCGCGTTCGTTCTTACCTTAAGCCTTCTTACTTTATCAGCCCACTTCATTAACACCTTAAAGCTTCCTGTTACCTCGGGTTTAATAAGTTTAACTTCTCCAATAATCACATCTCCAGTATTCCCATTCAAGGTGATTATATCATTTTCTTTTATCTTCTTTCCTTTTACAACGAAGTATTTATCCTTCGCGTGAACAGTTATCTCACTACAACCAACAACACAGCATTTGCCCATACCGCGTCCTACCACCGCGGCATGTGAGGTCATACCCCCAAAGGCGGTTAGTATCCCTTGAGCGGCAGCCATGCCACCGATATCTTCTGGTGAGGTCTCAAGCCTTACAAGTATAACCTTCTCTCCTTTTTCAGCCATAGCCTCAGCATGGTCTGCTGTAAAGACTACCTTACCGACCGCGGCCCCTGGAGACGCTGGCAACCCTTTAGCGATTATCGATAATTTTGCCTTAGGGTCTATCATGGGATGGAGCAACTGATCCAACTGACTTGGCGCGACTCTTAATATAGCTTCTTCCGTATTTATAAGGCCCTCCTGGGCCATATCTACCGCTATCTTAATCGCTGCCTGCGCTGTACGCTTTCCTGTCCTAGTCTGAAGAAGATAGAGTTTCTTATCCTGTATGGTAAACTCTAAATCCTGCATATCCTTGTAATGCTTTTCAAGCCTCTTGTAAATCGAGACGAGTTCCAGATATGCTCGTGGCATATTATTCTTAAGATCGTCAATAGGCAGCGGTGTCCTTATCCCCGCTACAACATCCTCGCCCTGCGCGTTCATAAGATACTCACCATAAAACTTCTTTTCGCCTGTGCCCGGGTCTCTGGTAAAAGCAACACCTGTTCCTGACTCATCACTCAGATTACCAAATACCATAGCCTGGATATTTACAGCGGTACCCCAATCATGAGGTATGTTATTTAAATTTCTATATTTTTTGGCCCGTTCATTATTCCATGAACTAAAGACCGCGTCAATAGCCATCTTAAGCTGTTTCATAGGATCCTGAGGAAAAGAGAACCCTTTCTTCTTTATAATAAGCCTTTTATATTCTTCTATAATCTTTTTCAGGTCATCTGTGTTAAGGTCAGTATCAAGTTTTATTTTCCTCTGCTGCTTTATTAAATTTAGTATGTGCTCAAAGTCAGCATGCTCAACCCCTAATACTACATCACCAAACATCTGGCAAAACCGGCGGTAGGCGTCATAAGCAAAACGCTCATTACCGGACTTCTCCGCTAGGCCTTTAACTGATATATCATTTAAACCAAGATTGAGGACTGTATCCATCATGCCCGGCATGGAGACTCTTGCTCCGGAACGAACAGATACAAGCAAGGGGTCCGCGTTATCCCCGAGGTTCTTTCCCATTACAGACTCGAGTTTTTTCAAATTACTCTCTATCTGCTCCATCATGCCTTGAGGATACTTCTTATTGTTATCGTAAAACTTAATGCATGCCTCTGTCGTTATAGTAAACCCTGCAGGTACCGGCACACCTAACTTGGCCATCTCCGCAAGATTAGAACCTTTTCCGCCAAGAAGATTCTTCATTGTCGCGTTTCCTTCGCTCTTACCACCTCCGAAGAAATATACATACTTAGATTTTTTTCTGTTCACGCTATTTCCCTTGGACTTCTTCTGCACTCCAGCTGCTGCCATATTGCTACTCCTCCTTTTTAAGTTTTGCTCTTAACTACTATTTTTGATAAATCCGCAATATTGTCTATATAAAGCCTGTTTATACATAATAACAAGCTTAAGCGATTGGACCTAAGCTCTTTCTTATCCACATTAACCATTACCTTATCAAAAAAATCATGGACCATGCCAGAAAGTGACTCACCAAAAAGCTTGGTCGCTTCAACATACTCCTTATCAGCGCAGTACTGTTTAAAAACCGGTTCAAGCTGTTTCAGCGCGCCGTAGAGAGCCTGCTCCTTTGGCTCATAGAGTAGGGCTGGCAGAAGATCCTCAAACCTCCCCTTAGAGGCTTTTATTATATTATAAGTTCTCTCAACAATAGAACGCGATTTCTCAAAATAATATTCATCAATTATACTATTTAATGCCTCTAATTTCAAGGATGAATTAAAAAGATCGTCAACGCCTCCGGAGATTACAGCTTCAATAATATCATGTCGATAACCAAACCTCATTTTGCTAAAATAGATAAACCTATCTTTAAAAAAATCTAAAAAAGTATTCTTCAACTTTTCTTTATCAAAGTCACCGGGGCATAGGGGATAGACAAAGTCGAACGTGCTTGAGAGTGAAAGCTGCAGCTTTTTCTTCTGCAGTATCGATATAATCGCTATCGCCTGGCGCCTGAGCGCGTAAAGGTCCCACCCGCCTTTTGGAAATTTACCTATCTTAAAATAACATATTATATTGTCAATCTTATCCGCAAGCGAAGATAGCACGCCGATGTTGGTAGACGGTACAGCGTCATCCGCGAACCTTGGAAGGTAATGCTCGCCAATAGCATCTGCCACTGGCTCAGGCTCATTTGAATCAATCGCGTAATACCTGCCAATAACTCCCTGAAGGCTTGGAAATTCTCCTACCATCTGTGTCAAAAGATCTGCCTTGCAAAGCGATATGGCCCGCGCAAGGTAATCCTTATCGCAATCACAAGCTTTGGTAGCTTTCAGTAAAAACTGCGCTATTTTTTTCAGGCGCTCAACCTTTTGGGCAATTGTACCCAGCTTCTTATGAAAGACCACGCCTTTTAGCCCGGCAGCCCATTGTTGTAGAGGCCTTTTAGTATCTGCCTCATAGAAAAAGAGCGCGTCTTTAAGCCGCGCGTCAAGTACATTTTCAAAATTCTTTATAATCTGTTTCCTGTTTCCATAGTTACCGTTTATAACACCTACAAATCTGTTTAAAAGCTCTCCCTTCTTATCTTCAAGGCAGAATATCCTCTGATGTTTAGACATGCTAGCTAAAAGAACCTCATTGGGTATTGTCAGGTATTCCTCTTTAAACGTGCCCTCTACAAAGACCGGAAATTCAACGAGGTTGTTTACCTCGTTTAGAAGCTGTTTATTCTCATGCCATCTCCTTTTCTCAAGATAAGAGAGTATCTTTGCCTTACGTAGTTCATTATCTACTACTACGTAATTCTTGCCCAAAAGCTTAAAATATGACTCAGGGTTTTTTATCTTGATCTTTTTGTATCCCAGGAATCTATGGCCATATGTAAAAGGCCCTGAATGCAATCCAGCAAATTCAAAATTTATAACCTTGTCCCCAAATAGCGCCAGTATCCACCTTATAGGACGGGCAAACGCAGAACCAGAGGCATCCCAACGCATAGTTTTCGGAGAATCTATTAACCTGATAAGATCTGGTAATATGTCTGATAGCACCTGTGCATTAGACACGTCTTTCCTATTAAGCAGGATCCTTGGCTCCTGCGCGTTGTCATTCGCAACCAAATCCTTCAAAGAGGCCTTGTTCTTTTTTAGAAAAGCTAATAGCGCCTTTGTTGGCTTCTTTTGCTCATCATATGCTATTCTTGAAGGAGGCCCTAATACAGAGATATCCTGAGCAACCGGGATATCTTTTATATGGAGCACAAGCCTGCGCGGGGTGCTATAGGAGAAGACCTTATGCAGGGTAATATTTTGAGCCTCAAACAGCGCCTTTATCCCGCTTTTTTCTCTACAAGATAAAAGATCAAGGATATGATTAAAATATCCCGATGGTATCTCCTCTGTGCCAATCTCCATTAATAAATCTTGCGTACTCATATTTTTGGTTTTCGGTTATCAGCCATTAACAATAAATATATTGATGTTTAAATCCTTGACATTACTCTTTAATTAGCCCTTGCCTCTTCATATAAACTTTTGCGCAGGCTTTCGCGAGTTCCCGCACCCTACCGATATAAGAGGCACGCTCTGTTACGCTTATCGCCCCACGCGCGTCAAGCATGTTAAACATATGTGACGATTTTAGCATATATTCATACGCGGGTAAAAGAAGTTTATCTTTTACCAGGCGATAGGACTCCTTCTCGTATATATCAAATAACGTAGCCGCCATTTCAGGATCAAGCTTTTCAAAGTTATATTCAGAGGCTTCCCTCTCTCCCTCAGCGTGAATCTGCCCATAAGTTGTCTCTTTGTTCCATTGGAGCTCAAACGCGTTTTCCTTATCCTGCAAAAACATCGCTATACGCTCCAAACCGTAAGTTATCTCGCACGGGATCATCCCAAGCTCAAACCCGCCTACCTGCTGAAAATAAGTAAATTGGGTAATCTCCAGGCTGTCAAGCCAGACTTCCCAGCCAAGTCCACTCGCGCCGAGGGTAGGAGATTCCCAATCATCCTCAACAAAACGTATATCATGGGCCTTCGGATTTATACCTATAGCCTTCAGACTCCTTATATAAAGGTCCTGAATATCAGATGGGGCAGGTTTAATAATAACCTGATACTGATAATAACGCTGCATCCTGAGCGGGTTATCCGCGTATCGTCCATCTGCCGGCCTACGAGAAGGCTGTACAAATCCGGCTTTCCACGGTTCATTGTCAAGGCAGCGAAAAAAAGTCAGTGGGTGGAATGTGCCCGCGCCTACCTCAATATCATAAGGCAGGGCTATCACAGCACCCTCAGATTTAAAAAATTTATTGAGTCTTTCTATTATATCCTGGAAATATATCATGCTGTAAGCTGCCTTATAAAATCGGTTGTGTTGAGGTGTTCACCAAGGTGATAGGCAATTAATTTCTCAAGCAGGCTGTTCAACTCTGTTGAGATAGAATTCGCTATCATCAGGCTATTAAGCCTCTCTCTTTTTTGTCTTAATATCATATTGACTGATGAAAAAGCACCACATGAGATAGGACTTGCCTGCAGATCAGTGTCACGGCACTTCGCGCACAAGAGCCCGGAAAGCCTAAGACTGAAACAGGCGTCCTTGACTATCTTCTCCGAGCAATTCAGGCAATACTCAAACTGGGGCAAAAAACCCGAATCTTCCAGTAGTTTAATCTGGAATATTATTATCGCCCTGTCAATAAACCTTTCCTTACGCATAAAATCCAGTACCCACTCGAGCAGCTGGTATAGCTCAACGGACTTATCCGCCAAAGGAGTAAACTTATCAACAAGTTCAACTACATAAAAAGCCTTTACCCTCTTATCCAGGTTTTCCGCAACTTCTAGGTAAGGCTCCAGAAGGTCACATTGGGTTACCATGAATATATCAGATTTACGCTTATCATAAAATACTATATCGTACTTCGCGAATTCATGAAGGTAAGTCCCCATCCTCGCCTGGGGCCCGCGCACACCTTTTATTAGGGCCTTTATCTTACCAAAATCCTTTGTATAAAACTGTACAATAGAACTTGTCTCTCTTATCTCTCTTTTTGATAATAGTATCGCTTCGGTCTTTTGTATACCCACTATTCTATGCTCATTGTTTTGTTCAAAAGCGAAGGCGGAGTAATAGCGCCTGCTGATATTACCACCTTGAACGCGTCCTCCACGCTTAACGGTAAGGGCTTAACCTCATTTTTATTCAAGAGCACGAATAATCCGCTTGTTGGATTAGGGGTTGTAGGTATGTAAACACTTATAAGGTCCTGCTCTCCCGCGGCATCCTGTAAAAGCCCTTTTAGCTCTGATGTAATAAAGCCTATTGTATATATACCTTTACTCGGATATTCCGCCAGCACAACCTTCTGGAAGCTGCTCTTCTTCGTGGAAAAAAGAGCGTTACTGATCTCCTTCAGCGCACCATATACCTTATTCACCATAGGCAGCTTATACAAAAACTTTTCAAAGAAAGAAAATGTTCTTCTTACTATAATAACCCTTGTCATAAGGCCGATGAGCATTATGATAATTAACACTGCGATAAATACAACTACCTTGGCCAAAAATAACCTCTGCTGTTCCTGTAACAGAAATGGCTTAAGACGCAGGGCAAGGGGGTTAAGCATTATACTATTTAGGCTAACTACTAAAAAACGAACAATAAGCACTGTGATCGTAATCGGCAATATAACTACAATACCGGCTAAAAGATTGTCACCTAAAAACTTGAATATTTTATTGGTCATTGTACGCGCACCTCATATTTTAAAGTGTTCTAGCTTGCTATCCCGCGAACAAGCGGTATATCATCAATGTTAACGAACCTCCAAGTATTGACCCTACTACCACTTCCCATGCTGTGTGGTAATGCCGGTTTATCCTGCTCTGCGCGATCATGCACGCTAAAATAAAGACCGCGAATATAATGAGTATATTATCCGTGAGTAAAACAACCAGCATCCAAACAGAAAAAGCAACCGCGGAATGCCCGCTCGGCATGCCGCCCCTCAGGGGCTTGCCTCTGTGGAATAGCGCCTTAGACATGATGACAACACCTAGCAATATTATCAGAATAAAAAAGGATATGTGCCAGCTGGACTGACTTAATTTAAAAAACTCACGACGGAATACAGTCGAAACAATATTATCCCTGAAAAAAAGAAAGTAACCTACGATAACGGCATTGATAGACGCTACAAGCACAGCACCCGCCGTAACATCCTTTACAATCTTTACCCACACTGAATGCGCGCTCTCAACATAATCCATAGCAATCTCGATAGCCGTATTTACCATCTCTATGATAAGCACACTACTGCAGGTAAGCAAAAGCATAATAAGCTCTGTTCTTGTAAAATTCAGGTATATACCGAAAAGTACGACAAACAGTGCGAGCAAAAAATGAATACGCATATTACGCTGTGTCTTAATAACATATAAAAATCCCTCAATAGCGGCATTAAAACTGTCTACTAAATTAGTCTTCTTTTTTACTTGCATATATTTTCCAGTATCTCCTGCTCTTTCTTTTGCATCTTAAGCTTAGCACCGGCAGATGTATCATCATATCCTAAAAGATGGAGTAAGCCATGTATTGCGTAAAGAGTTAACTCCCTGCTAAAAGAGTTGCCATAACGCCTTGCATTTGCCTCTGCGAGGCAAGGGCATACCAGGATATCACCAAGATATCCTTTATGCATGCTTTTAGGCATGGAGTCATTATAACCTAAAGCAATAACATCAGTAACAGTGTTTTTATGAAAATACTTTAGGTTTTCTTTTTTTATCATGTACCTTGTGACAAAACTTAAGGCTACTAATGTATCATCAGGTTGAGCAAGTATTGTAAGTGCCTTAAGAAGAGCAAGCTTGATATTCTTCTGATTAAGCCTTATCTTTTTTTGTGTGTTTATTATTATTATTCGCATAATCTTTAAGCTTGCTATCAGGATACTCAACCCGCGAATGATAAGTCCCGGTAAGGACCCTTACAAAGCTCTCCGCAAGCTTACTCATGTCTTTAAGTGTAAGGTTGCATTCATCAAGCTGGCGGTCCATAAATTTATTATTTACTATTTTACGCACCAGTTCAGTAAGGTGCTGCGGTGTTGGATTTTGCAAAACACGCGAAGCGGCTTCGACCGAATCGGCAAGCATAACTATTGCCGCCTCTTTTGTCTGCGGCTTTGGGCCCGCGTATCTGAAGGCCTCTTTGCTAATAGACTCATCCTTGCGTTTTTTCTCAAGCGCCTGATGATAAAAATATGTTACAACACTCGCGCCATGATGCTGTTGAATAATATCCTTTATGCAGCTGCCTAACTTATATTTTTCCGCGAGTTCAACGCCGTCTTTAACATGGTTGGTTATAATCAATGAGCTCATTGACGGAGAAAGTCCCTCATGCCTATCTTTAGGATCTGGCTTATTCTCCGCAAAATATTCACCTTTTTCTATCTTGCCTATATCATGATAATATGAACTTATGCGGCAAATAAGTGAATTAGCGCCAATAGAGTTCGCGGCAGCTTCTGCGAGGTTTCCGACAATAATACTATGATGATATGTACCAGGAGCCTTGGCTACCATATCCTTTAATAGCGGGTGGTTCAGGTCCGCGAGTTCGAGTAATTTTATGTCTGTAGTCAGTTTGAAGATATATTCCAGGACCGGAAGAAGTATCATTACAATAGCTGCGGAGGCGATACCACTGGCAACGCCCCAAAGGCCCTGCCTTAAGAATATATTCGGCGCGAAATTTGAGGTTATACCTATCGCGGATATCGCTATAAAATTAATTAAACCTACGTATAGCCCTGACCTAATAATGTGACTGCGGGATCTCGCGTTATAGATAGTGCAAATAGCGAAAATGCCCCCTACCATAGAGACAAAGAATATGCTAAATTTTATGCCCGCGATCAGCGTCACTATAACAGCGGCGACAACCACAACAATTGCCGCGACCCTTCCGTTTATTAGCAAGGTAACCAACATGGATACAACAGCAACAGGTATAAAATAACTCGGTAAAGGAGATGATACTATAAGGCGGGCGCAGAGCGATACAAAGATTATCAGTAAACTGATAAGTATAAGAAGTTTATCCTGCGCAAAAACAGTATATTCAAATTTTTTTATGTATATATACAAAATAAACATCAGAAGGCACATAAGTACAACAATGCCCCAAAACTGGGAAAAATTATCACTTGCCGCTGCCATGGTACTGACTACACCCAGCTGCGCGATATGTTCTTTGACAATCCTCTGCCCCCTCCTAACAACTATCTCTCCTTTTGATCTGGATTCTGTAATATAGATTGGCGCGACTAATGAACGCGCTTTTCGCTTAGCGGCATTGGTCTCATCATGATTGATAGCCAGATTCGGCTTAACCCATTTTGAAATCAGCCTAGAGAGTATCCCGAGCCTCTTTTTATCTTCTATATTATAGCTTAATAATAACGGCCTTATCTTAGCAAGTATACTCTCATCGGTATTTATATCAGCTATATTCTCTTCAGCCCGCTTCTTTGTGAGCTTGTTATATAACGCAATGCTCTTAATGCCATCGGATCGGAAGCCCTTTTTCATCTGGCGGGAAATAATAGGATATAAATATATAGTCCGCAAGGCCTCTAAAGAATATTCCTGGAGTTTAGAGATATCATCCGCTTCAAGTAATGCTCTAGCATCTTCATTGTTTAGGCTCTTCTCTATGCCATGGAATGGACTATCCAGGCTGGGAACGCTCTCTTCTGGTATAGGGCCCGCGAGTTGCTTATCATAGGAACCTAGCAGCTGAAAGGTGTCTTTCACTTCTGTCTCAGCGGACTTAAACACCTTTTCATCAATGCTGTATAAATCAGGTATCTTAGCCTCAGCCTGATCCTGATATAATTTTGTCTTTACTTCATCGAGTCCTGATTGATACTGGAAATCAAATGGCGCGTAAATATCTTCTACCGCGATATCTCCCTCATTAAGAGATCTTCTTATGGGAAGTTTCGCGGAATAAATAATACCTATAACAACAAAAACGACCAAGGCTGTAATAGTAACTCTCTTTAGGCTTTTTATAACTGCCTGCTGCTTTTGCTGCTGGCCTATGTTCAGAGTGTTACCTAAATGTTTTATCCTGAATAATGTCTTCTTTATAAGGGGCGTCATCTGTTTAAATCTAACTCCTCGTATACCTTTATAATCCTTTGAACCAGCTCATGCCTAACAACGTCGCATCCGCTAAGGGCTATAACCTTAATATCCTCTATATTCTTCAATATCCTGATAACCTGGTTAAGCCCCACTGCCTTCTGTCCCGGCAGGTCACTCTGTGTCAGATCTCCGGTAATAATAACCCTTGAATCAAAGCCGAGCCTGGTTAGAAACACCTTAAGCTGTTCCGGTGTAGCGTTCTGTGCCTCATCCATTATTATAAAAGAGTCATTTAATGTCCTACTACGCATATACGCTAATGGTGCTAACTCTATAACCCCACTTTCAAACAACCTCTGCACCTTATCCGCGTCAACCATTTCATAAAGAGCGTCATATAAGGGCTTGAGGTAAAGGGTAACCTTCTCATTAATATCCCCTGGTAAGAAACCAAGGCCTTCGCCAACTCCTACATCCGGACACGTAAGTATAATCCTGCTAACCTAATTTAGCTTAAGCGCAGACACAGCCATAGCCATAGCCATAGCAAGGTATGTCTTGCCGGTCCCTGCCGGGCCAACAACGATTGTAATATCGTAATCTCTTATAACGTTGATGTAATCTCTCTGCCCTTTAGTCTCGGGAACAACAAAGAGCTTCTTCGAGAGCACCTCTATCCTCTCCTTATAGATATCTTTAAGGCTAACATCGGAATCTTCAGAAAGAGCCTTAACCTGGTATTGTACCTCCTGTCTCTTCATGGGCCTGCCTGAACGAATAAGCGCGAGTAACTGCGAAAAGACGTTTACCGCCTTCTCAGTCTTAGCTTCATCCCCATCTATAGCCAGGTTTTCGCCACGGGCCACTATCTTTACGCAAAATTCATCCTCTATGATCCTAAGGCATTAATCATGGTTACCAAATAATAGCCTTGCTTTATCGTCATTGTAAAGTTTAAATTTTTTAAGCATTCTTAAATACCTGGTTCAGTTACTTTATATATTTAGATTCAGCTTCCTCAAGATTTGGTATAATCAACACAGTGCCGGGCATTACACTACTGGGATTCTTTAATTTATCCGCGTTTGCTTCATATATAACTGTCCACTTAGACGCTTTATTGTAGAACGCTTTGGCAATATGCGAAAGTGTGTCACCCTTTTTAACAGTATACTCCTGATAAGCAGGGCGTATTACTTCCTCTTCATAGACAATCACTTCATCATCAGTAACTATCTCTGCTTCTATATCATCATATTCATATACGACCCTTGCCTCAGGTACCCTCTTATTATTCACCGGTATGTCTTCTTCGGCACCGCTGTTACTGGTCAAATATCCCATATTTCCTGTTGAGTCAGTATCACTGGTAATTTTTTTGCGGGATGAGACCTTTGATCTCTTATCCTTTTTATCGGATTTGACATTAATCTCTTCCCATGTAGGAAATTCTACTCTTATATCAATATATTCTCTTTGGGCTGTCCGTGACTGGGTTGAGGTATCACCACTGCCCTTAAGATAGCCCTGGTTACCCGCTACATCCTGGTCAACCCTCTCTCTGACAACTTTCTTTACTGTAACACAACCCGTAAGTGTGGCTAGAACCATTGTTGTTAATAATAAGAAAAAGATCCTTTTCATTTACAACCTCCTGTTTCTGTTTTTCTCATTCTTTTATTTTTAATCCCAGTTCATCCAGCTGTCTTTGTGATATGACTGACGGCGCCTGGGTCAAAGGAGATATAGCTCTTTGCGTCTTGGGAAAGGCAATAACCTCTCTTATAGAATTACACGCGCATAGTATTGCCACAAGCCTGTCCAGGCCTGCCGCGAAACCGCCATGCGGTGGAGCGCCAAAACTGAGCGCCTTTGTCAAAAAACCAAATCTTTCCTCCGCCTCCTTTTTGTCGATACCGATTACATTAAATACCTTCTCCTGCATATCTTTACTATGTATTCTTATGCTTCCGCTGCCAAGCTCAATACCGTTTAAGACAAGGTCATAAGAGCGTGACCTTACCCTGCCAGGATCTGTTGAAAAATACCCGATATCACTATCCTGCGCGGATGTGAAGGGGTGATGTTCTGATTCCCACCTCTTCTCCTCCTGATTATATTTAAACAGTGGAAAATCGTTTACCCATAAAAAATCTAATTTATTCTTATCTATCAAATCTTCTTCCCGTGCAAGTTTGGTACGTAACCTCGATAACGCTTCATTGCATAAGAGCTTATCTGAGGCGGCAAAAAAGATATAATCACCTTCCACGCCATCGGCCTTTTTTACAATAATCGCTTGCTCTTGAGCTGAAAAAAACTTTACTACAGGCCCTTCCGGGCCTTGCGCGCCAATCTTGAAGTACGCAAGGCCTTTTAATCCTATCAACCTTACAAACTCTGTAAGCGCGTCTATCCTGCTTCGCGGCATCTCTTTAGGCCTTTTCAGGTTAATAGCCTTGACTATTCCTCCTTTAGCAATTACATCACTAAAGACCTTAAACCCGCACTTCTTTAGTCCATCTGTTAAATCCACAAGCTCTAACCCATACCTTCTATCCGGCTTATCAGAACCGAACCTCGCCATAGCATCATTATGACTTATGACATCAAAAGGCACCTTTAACTCAATATCGAGGGCCTCCTTGAGTATATTTTGCATAACCCCCTCAACTAAAGTGAAGATATCCTTCTCATCAATAAATGACAACTCAATATCTAACTGGGTAAACTCCGGCTGACGATCAGCCCTTAAGTCTTCGTCCCTGAAGCACTTTGCGATCTGAAAGTACCTGTCAAACCCGCTAATCATAAGTATCTGCTTAAAAAGCTGGGGAGATTGCGGAAGGGCAAAAAATTTGCCTAGATTTACACGGCTCGGTACAAGGTAATCGCGTGCGCCTTCGGGCGTAGACTTTGTAAGAATGGGCGTCTCTACCTCAATAAAACCTTTTTCATCAAAATAATCCCTCATAATCTTACATACCCTATGGCGCAACATAAGGTTTTTCTGCATCTTCGGCCGCCTTAGATCAAGATAGCGGTAAGTGTAACGCACATCTTCTGAGAGGTCCGCGTCATCAGCAATCTCGAAAACAGGTGGTTGGGAGGTGTTAAGTATCACAAGCCTTGACGCGACAATCTCTATCTCGCCTGTTGGTAATTTTTTATTTATTGTACCTTCTGGCCGCATACGGACTCTACCACTTACCTGCACAACATATTCATCCCTTAATGCTTCTGCTTCCCTATGCAAGGCATCGCTCGTCTCAGGATTAAAGACCACCTGCGTTATGCCTTCCCTATCCCTTATATCGATAAAAATAAGGTTGCCATGATCCCTGCGTGTTGCAACCCAACCCGCCAGGATAACATCCTCATCAAGATGCTTGCTGTTAAGCTCACCGCATGTATGTGTTCGTAACATTCCTTTTTCCTTTTTCCTTTTTACTTTTTACTTTTTATCTTAATCTCTTCTACCAAATTATCCAATCCTATCTCAACCTGCGAGCCATCGCTCATGTTCTTCAAGAAAGCCTTCCTATTACTCAACTCGTTATCACCTAGTATCAAGACATGGCCCGCGTTTATCTTATCAGCGTACCTCATCTGCGCTTTTAAAGATTTTTGCTGATAATCAATGTCAGAGCTAATACCCGCGCGTCTAAGCTCTGACAAAACATCAAAGCCTGTTTTATAGGCCTGATCACCTATAGTAATTAAAAAAATTAACTCCGCTCTTTTAACCTCTTTACCCGGCTTTATGCTTGATAATATCTGGATAATCCTCTCGAGCCCTATAGCGAAACCTATAGCACCCTGCTTTGTACCACCAAGGTCAGATACAAGATTGTCATATCTGCCCCCAGCGGCAATAGCGTCCTGGGCGCCAAGAGAGTCTGAGGAAACCTCAAAAACCAGGCCAGTGTAATAATCAAGCCCTCTAACCAGTGTAGGCATAACAGTAAATTCTATGTTGCTGGATTTCAGTATATCTTGAAGCGCCAAAAACCTCTCGGTACAATCCTGGCATAAGATATCTTTTATAGGGATAGAGCTGACCACTTTTCTGCAATTAACGCATTTGCAATCCAGTATACGCAATATATTAGTCGTATATCGCGTCTGGCAATCCTCGCATAGTTTTGCTGTATTACTCTTAAGTCCCTGCTTTAATATATTCGCTATATTAGATTTATCTTTTTCACAACCAAGAGAATTAATATTAAACCTGTACCCTTTAAGGCCTATCTCTTTTAGCAGGTTGTTAAGCAATATTATAATCTCCGCGTCAAGGTAGCTCGAGTACGACCCTATCGCCTCAACACCGATCTGGCTAAACTGCCTGAACCTACCGGCCTGTGGCCTCTCGCTTCTAAACATAGGACCCATATAATAAAGCTTTACAAAGCCTTCGGTGTTATCAAGACGATTCTCAATATAAGCCCTGACAACAGGAGCCGTCTCTTCAGGACGAAGAGTTATGTCGCGATTGCCCCTGTCCGAGAACGAGTACATCTGCTTTTTTACAATATCCGTCTCTGTTCCTACACTGCGTGTAAAGAGGCACGTCTGCTCAATGATTGGGGTGCGTATCTCTCTATACCCATATGAAGAAAAGAGTGCGCGAGATACCCTTTCTACGGACTGCCACAAACCTGTCTCTGCTGGCAATATATCCTGTGTTCCTTTTAATCTCTTAATATCCATGTGAAATAATACCCTGTTATTGAGATCCTTCAAATACTTCGTATTCTCAGGATAAATTCGGCCATGCAGTTTATCTCGTGCTTACGCACTCAATAAACTGCGGCCTTATTTATTTCACGCTCTGCTTCATAACAAGGCCCGGTTTAAATGTCACAACTTTTTTCGGTGGAACAGCAACAGTCTCCCCTGTTCTTGGATTACGGCCTGTGCGCGCCTTGCGTTCCTTAACTTTAAAAACCCCGAAATTTCGAAGCTCCAGAGTTTCACCTTTGGCAAGCGCTTCAATCATCGCGTTTATAGTCCTCTGTACCACCTCTTTGACAACTATCTGCTTGATACCTGTCTCATCAGCAATCTTTATTGCTATCTCTTTTTTTGTCATGTCGTCTCCTGTCTCTTAACCCTTTTTAATTTAAAATTTGTATGGTGATTTTTGTGTACGCGGAATTTCCTGCTCTCTGTTGATTACAATATACCCAGGATATGAGCAAGAAAGAAAATGACTCCAAGAAAAACGAATACCAGGATAACATTCAATAGGAACCTTGCTACCGTAATATATCTCTTCTTCATCAAGATGGCCCCATCCTGCGTATCAACGTCCTTTTGCGCCTCAAGATGCCCAAGAAGGCGATTGAGAGATATGTAGGCCTGATGCCAGTCACTGTTTATCCTTTTTACGGCTTCCTCCGGAAGTGTGGATATTGATTTTAAGGATATGGTCTGGTTTATTACTTCATAAGTGCGGTCTATCGTAGGCCTGTCTACTGGCAGAGAATCTACAAGGATTTGAAACTTACGCGCAACTACAGATTTTGTCTCCAGGAAGAGCTCTTCCTCTTCTTCTGTAACAGAGGTCTTTACCATTGCCTCCTTATATATCTGGTTAAATCTTTTCCAGAGTTCTAAGAATTCCTTTGTCTTCAGAATAGATTCTTTATTAATTTGCACTCGTTTTCCGCCTTTTCACGATATTGGGCCTTATAAAGATTTTTACAGATTATAAAACAGCGCGAAATACTTATTTTGTGTAAAGGATGTTTACAATTCCATTACATTATAAAACTCAATGCGCAGTGCGTGCTTTTCATAACTTGTTTTGATACTTTAACATATAATAATTTACATGTCAATATATATCTATACACTAACGCTTACTACTCCTTCACCTATAAGGCTTTCTATCTCTGATATAAGCGCGTCTGTCGGCACTACAGAGAGCTCTTTTCCCGCGGCCATCTGTATCTTCTTCTTCTCAGGAGTCGTAAAATTAATATACACAGGAGTACTGCCTTTATGTTTCTTAAAAACCTCGCTTAGCTTTGCCAAGATATCCTTCTCAAGGCCGGTTGTAATGAGATCCACAGAAAGCGCCTGAGTGTACTTGCTACGTGCGTCTTCGAGAGGCAATATCTCTTCCGCTATTATCTTTGGCGTATCTTCACGAAGATTCACCCTTCCCTTTACAAAAACCATGGCATCCTCAGCTATATTCTTCTCAGCGGTCTTAAAGCTTCTGGGAAATACAAGAACGTCGATAGTACCCCTTAAGTCCTCAAGCCGGAGAATAGCCATCTTATCACCTGTCTTTTTTGTAAAGGTATATCGCACTTTTGTAATTATGCCACCCATTGAGACCTCGTCCCCATCATGAAGCTGTCCTATGGTCTTTGTAGTAGATGTCGTAAAAAGCTTGAGCGATTTCTCATGCGTGGCAAGCGGGTGACTTGAAATATAAAAACCCAGAAGCTCTTTTTCAAACGCTAAAAGTTGCGGCTCGAGCCACTCTTTTATATCGGGAATTTTCTGGAAATGCGCTTTAAATTTATTGTCTTGTTCGAAATTATCAAATAGAGAATACTGTCCGCTCAACCTGTCTTTCTGTAAAACACTAGCAACGTCTAAGGCGTGATCAAGCATAGCCATCATCTGTGAACGTTTAAGCTTAAAGCTGTCCATAGCGCCGCATTTTATCAAGCTCTCCGCGACCTTTCTATTGACAAGGCGCAGATCAACATGTTCTGTAAAATCATAGATACTGCTAAAATGGCCACTATTTTTTCTTGCCACGACGATAGAATCAATAGCTCCCGCGCCTATATTTTTTACAGCGGCTAAACCAAACCGGATAGAGTTCTTTATAACTGTAAAATTCGCGAAACTCTCATTTACATCAGGGGGAAGTATATCTATACCCATATGGTGGGACTCTTCAATATACTGCGCTACTTTATCCGTGTTATCACGCTCACTTGTAAGAAGAGCTGCCATAAACTCCACAGGAAAATGCGCCTTAAGATATGCTGTACGAAAAGAAATAAGCGCGTAGGCAGCTGAATGACTCTTGTTAAAACCATAGTTTGAAAAATACTCAATAAGATTAAAGACCTTATCCGCGACACTCTTATCTATTTTATGCTCCAGGCATCCTTCAATAAAATGCTTTCGTTGCTGTCGTATGACCTCCGGGTTCTTTTTGCTTATCGCGCGGCGTAACAGATCTGCCTGGCTTAAACTGAAGCCTGCCAGAATGTTTACTATCTGCATTACCTGCTCCTGGTATAAGATAATGCCGTGTGTATCTTTCAGTATAGATTCAAGCAGCGGGTGGTCATATTTTACTCTCATACGCCCGTGTTTTCTGCTTATAAAATCATCAACCATGCCGCTGCCTATCGGCCCTGGCCTGTATAAAGCCAAGAGGGCTATGATGTCCTCAAAGGCCGTGGGCTTAAGTTTTCTTAGAAGGTCTCTCATGCCATGGCTCTCAACTTGAAAGACACCTAATGATCCTGCTCTTTGAAGTAACTGATATGTCTTTTTATCATCAAGCGGTAGTTTACTTATGTCAAGCTCTTTAGATTGGGTGCGTTTTATTATCTTAACAGCCTCATCAATAACAGTAAGCGTCTTTAGACCTAAAAAATCCATCTTTAAAAGGCCTATCTTTTCTAAGGAGGACATAGGATAGCCTGTGGATATCTGGCTGTCACTTGATTTAAATAAGGGGATATAATTTGAAAGGCCTTTTTCACTTATCACAACACCAGCCGCGTGAGTCGACGCGTGGCGAGTTACACCCTCTAATACCGCGGCTGTATCCATGAGTTGTGTAACACGCTTATCATTTTTATAAAGCTGCATTAGCTCAGGCTCCTGTTCAATAGCCTGAGCTAATGTTATATTAAGATCGTTGGGAACAAGCTTGGCTATCCTGTCCGCGTCCTGATAGGTAAAACTCATGACCCTGGCAACATCCCTTATAACGGCCTTAGCCATCATAGTACCAAACGTTATAATCTGCGCGACATTCTCAGTACCATATTTTTGCCGCACATAGTTTATAACCTCGTCGCGTCTTTCATAGCAAAAATCTATATCAATATCAGGCAGGCTTATTCTCTCAGGATTTAGGAATCTTTCAAAGAGTAGGCCATAACGCAGAGGATCAAGATCTGTTATTCCAAGGCAGTAGCTGACAACACTGCCAGCGGCAGAACCTCTGCCAGGTCCAACAGGAATATTGTTGTCCTTCGCATATCTTATAAAATCCCAGACTATCAGGAAATAACTCACAAAACCGCTTGACTGAATAACAGTAAGCTCTTTCTCTATTCGAGACTGTATAGATTTATCAATTTGACTATACCTGTCCTTAGCACCTTCATTAACAAGCTCACTTAAAAAATCCTCGCGTGTCTTTCCTCGCGGTGGATTAAAGCGCGGTAGGTGTGTACTCTTTAAGTCAAGCTCCAGGTTACATTTTTCCGCAATCTCTACGGTATTAGTAATAGCCTCCGGAATATCCTTAAATACTCGTAACATCTCATCAGCGGTTTTAAAGTAGAACTCATCTGTCTGCATACGCATATGGTTAGGCGCGTCAAGGGTTGTCTGTGTCTGGATGCAAAGTAACGCCTCCTGCGCGCGAGCGTGGGACTGCTGCAAGTAATGACAGTCATTAGTCGCAACAAGCCCGAGATTTAAATCTTTACCCATCTTTACAAGCGCCTTATTTACCTTGTGCTGTTCTGGGATTCCATGATCCATAAGCTCGAGATAAAAATTACCCTTGCCAAAGAGTTCCGAGAATTCTCCCGCGGTACGATAGGCCTGTTCAAGGCGGTCTGACATTACAAGATGCGCGATCTCACCTTTTAAACAGGCACTAGAACATATCAGCCCTTGAGAATGTGCCCTCAGCACCTCTTTATCAATGCGCGGTTTATAATAGAACCCTTCTGTATAACCTATACTGACAAGCTTCATAAGATTGTGATAGCCCTGCGCGTTCTTTGCTAATAAAATAAGGTGGTATGTTGCTTCCTGTATTCCGTGGCTGGACTTATCGAATCTGCTCTCAGGCGCGATGTATACCTCACAGCCTATAATAGGCTTTATACCTATCTTTTTACAAAGCATATAGAACTCTATGGCGCCAAACATATTTCCATGGTCAGTAATTGCAACAGATGGCATGTTATAGACATGGGCAAGATTGACAAGCTCAGTAAGTAGAGAGGCTCCGTCAAGCAAGCTGTATTGCGTATGATTATGAAGGTGTACGAAATTAGACTGTTTCATGAGATACTAAATATTATACTATGGCAGGATTTTTGTCAAGTAAAGAAACTTTTCATATACTCATGCAGAAATGTTTGTTGCCTTGTGTGTGCTGGCAATTATATCAAACTGAAGTGTTACCTTAGCAGGCGGTCTCAGATGAATAATCAAACTACAATAATCCATTATATCAAAATCCGCTATTATCTTATCCTTGAGAGGGCATGGGACTGCAGGCATGGAAACCCCTGATAGGATTAAGCAATGTTGCGCGTTTGAAACACCTAAAGAAAACGCGAATAGCGCTATTAATATCGAAAGAATCTTTATCCAGCGCATGATAATACCCCTTTTCATTATCAGCTTACTACCGCAAAAGTAAGTTGTCAATAAAAAAATGAGCGCACTTATTTTTCAATAAGTTGCACTCATTACACGAAATAAAATACGCTGAGCCTATTTTCCCATGCCTATACGCTGAGCCTGCTGAAAAACCTTGCCTTCTGTCTGTATAGATGGCGCTATAATAATCTCCACGAGATTCATCTCTTTTATGTCTTTCGCCCCAAGGCTACCCATCGATGTTGTTAAAGCGCCCATAAGATTTTGGGAACCGTCATCAAGCTTTGCCGGGCCATAAAGGATCTCTTTAAGCGAACCTGTTGTACCAACATGTATCCTGGTTCCACGGGGAAGATTCGCGTGTGGTGTCGCCATGCCCCAATGATAACCCCTGCCTGGGGCTTCTTTAGCGCGTGCGAAGGCGGAACCCACCATTACCGCATCCGCGCCTGAGGCAAATGCCTTGCATATCTCACCGCCACGCGACATTCCACCATCCGTTATAATAGATACATAACGACCCTTCCTCTTAAAATAAAAATCTCTTGCGGCAGCACAATCTGCTGTTGCAGTTACCTGAGGAACACCTATGCCAAGAACGCCGCGCGTTGTACATGCGGCACCTGGGCCTATACCTACTAATAAACCTTCTATGCCTGTATCCATTAACTCAAGGGCTGTCTTGTAACTGCACGTGTTGCCTACCATTACAGGTATACGCATCTTTTTACAGAACTTTTTAAAATCAAGGACCTTGTACTCTTTGGTCATATGCTTAACAGTGGTAACTGTAGACTGAACAATAAAGATATCAGCTCCTGCTTTTTGCGCAATCTCGCCAAAACGAGTGGCCCTCTGCGGTATAGCGCTGACAACAGCCGGAACATTGGCCTTCTTTATCTCCTTTATTCTTTTTTCAATCAACTCTTCTTTTATTGGCTTAGTATACAACGACTGCACAAGCTCAGTAGCCTTTTGCGGTGTCGCTTTAGCTATTTTATCCAAAACCTGATTTGGGTTATCATATCGGGTCTGGACACCTTCCAGATTTAATACCGCGAAACCTCCGAGCCTTCCAAACTCTATAGCGAATTTTACATCCACTACACCGTCCATGGCCGCGGCTATTATAGGTACCTTAAACTTGATATCTCTTAGCTGCCAGGTTGTATCAACCTCATTAGGATTTACAGTAACATCGCCGGGTACAAGCGCTATCTCATCAAACCCATAACATCGCCTTGCTTTTCTATCTTTTCCAATCCACTCACCCATTACTCCGCTCCTTGGTTTAATAATTAATGCTCAATATAATAACCAATGACTTAATAATTGTCAAGACAGTTTTTTAATGACTGTAGTAAGCTAATGAAATGTCCCCTGTTAGTAGCAAATGAAATGTCCCCTTCA
>CAZGAS010000011.1:0-31335 GCA_964523875.1 uncultured Planctomycetia bacterium
CTCCGCATTTCCACCGGCATTATCCGCGACAGGCCCGTAAGCATCCGTCGCTAATGTAATGCCCAGAGTGGAGAGCATGCCTACAGCCGCTATACCTACGCCGTAAAGGCCCGCGTTAAAATTACTTGCTCCACCTGATAAGTAAAATGAGGCTAGTATTGCACCGCAAACCGACAGAACAGGAACAGCGGTTGAGAGCATGCCAACAGACATGCCTGCTATAACAGCTGTAGCAGGGCCTGTCTCAGCGCTCTCCGCTACCATTTTAGTCGGTTTATAGCGCGCGGATGTATAATATTCCGTTGAGAATCCTATTACTATTCCGCATAAAAGCCCCGCAAGTATAGAGTAATATACACCTATGTATTCCATGCCTAAGCTATATTTTATAATAAAAAAGCTTGATATCGCAACTAGTGCCGCGGCAATAATTACACCTTTTCTCAGAGCTTTTAGAAGGGTGCCCTGAGTAGCGTCTTCTTTACACTTAACAAAGAATGTGCCTATTATGGAGCATATTACTCCTGTTCCTGCCATAATCATTGGAACCTTAACCCCATTCATCCCCAATCCCGCTGCGGCGCCTAAGGCTGCTGTAGCAACCATTGACCCTACGTAAGACTCATAAAGGTCAGCTCCCATGCCCGCTACATCACCAACATTATCACCAACGTTATCAGCAATAACAGCAGGATTTCTGGGGTCATCTTCAGGGATACCAATCTCCACCTTACCTACAAGGTCCGCTCCAACATCAGCAGCCTTTGTAAATATACCTCCTCCGACTCTTGCGAACAATGCTTGCGCACTCGCGCCGAGTTCAAAGGTAAGCATAGTACTTGTAATAGCAAGTACTTTATCAAAACCTGCTGGTATCGGATGGGTAGAATAGAACCAATCGAGTATAAAAAACCATACAGTCAGGTCAAGAAGCCCAAGCCCAACAACAGTAAACCCCATAACAGTACCTGAATCAAACGCGATACGCAAGCCTCCATTCAAACTATTTCTGCAGGCATTGGTTGTGCGTGAAGAGGCACTGGTAGCTATGTTCATACCAATATAACCCGAAAGGCCTGAAAAGAACCCCCCGGTTATAAAAGCGAATGGAACGAACATGACCAGGTAACCGCGATAGGCAAGATAGAGGAGAAGAAAAAATACCACGATAAAAAATATTCCCACTACGGAATACTGCCTCTTCATATAAGCCTGAGCACCGTCTCTTACTGCCTGGGCTATCTCTTTCATCCTATCGGTACCTTCATCCTTCTTAAGTATCTTAAAACTAAGAAATCCCGAAAAAACAAGCGCGATTAATGAACTTATTGGCGCTATAAAGAACAAGGCCTGCATAATGTTACTCCCTTCTGTTGTTTAGAAGATTATTTTACTAAAATCCTGCCGCAATTCCCTATTGCAGGTTACAAGACCTCGTATAAATTATATATAAAAGAAATGAGACCAGATATTGTAAAATAATGTATCTGATGTCAATTTAAAAGATTATATGCTATATTCTAAAAATATTCAAGTACTAATTTAAAACGAGATTTAAAGTATTTTCAAAACTTAGTCAGATACAATAACGGTTATGCCGGAATGAAAGTACTCCATACTCTTAATCACCTCTTTATTGCCAACAGATATGGCGGTCGCTATCCCATCGGCAATAAAACAATTTTTCGCGATTACTGTTGTAGATGAAAATATGGATTCTACAGGATAGCCTGTTTTTGGATGCAGTAGATGCATGTAATCTTTATCTTTGTAAACAAAATATTGCTCATAACCACCTGATGTCGCTACGGCAGAATCGGAAAGCCTTAACACCTCCAGTACATCTTCTCGATTGCGCGGATCCTGTATGCCTACCCTCCAGGGAAATAAGAACCTCCTTCTGCCAAGACAAAAAATATCACCGCCGGCATTTACCAGGGCAGAACTGAAACCACCGGCCTTTATAGCTTCTATAGCCTTGTCAACGGCAAAACCTTTCGCGACAGCTGATAAGTCAATCTTCATGCCTTCCTCTTTAAAGAATACACTCTGTTTTTCTTGATCCAAAATAAGCTTATCAGAACCAACAAGAGAGAGGGCCCTCTGGATACTCTCTTTATCAGGTATTGAATCCCTGCCTCTATAAGGCCTCCAGAGCGCCACTAGCGGCGCTACAGTAATATCAAAGGCCCCGTTACTCTCCTGCCATAAGGCCTTAGAATCTTTAATCAATGCGTAAAGATCTTTGCTGACCACTACCGGTGTTTTAAATCCTGTTCTGTTTAATCTGCTTACTTCACTGCTCTCGCTATATATATTAGCTATCCTGTCAACATTATCTATAACGGAAAACGCTTTATCAAAAGTATGATCAAAATCAGACCACCTAAAACCAAATATCCTGATACTAACAAATGTACCCATTTTATACTCTAGGCGGCTCTGTGTGTCAGTAGAAAGCGTGAAGATAATAACAAGAGATATAATTATAGTTATAATATATATATATATTTTCATCGATAGGCAGGTTGTTTAGGTTTTTGCAAGGAGGAGTTCAAGATCAATATAATCTCGCACCAGGCGTGTAATCATATCTATCTTCTCTTTTTCACCTGGGTGTATCTTTACAATCATGTCATCAAGCTTAGTAATAACAGCGTAAGTATCATCTTCAACAATCAGCGTGGGTATACCACTTTTTTCGAGCAGTTGCCGCACTCTTCTATTTGGCATAAAACCACATGTTATTATAAAACCCGTTATAAGATTTGAATACTCCTTCTTGCTGTTTACTACTTTCAAGAGATACTTAATAAGCTCTTCCCTATCCCCTGAAGTGATAATAAGATTTCTCTCCCGCATCTGCCTAAAAACCACTCTAGGCTTGCCGGTGGAGATGACTATATTACTTATAATCTTTAATACATTACTATCAGAACCACTTATAAAATTTCCCTTTAGCTTGTCCTGTATATGTTCCATTGTGGGCATATCAAGCATTCCCACATAAGGTATAACTCCTAATACCTCTAAACCATGCTGTTGAAAACCTTTTCTTACCAGGTTGTTTATCTTTTTATACTTTGCCGCCTGAACCTTGTTTACTATAACACCCGCTATTTCAACACCTACCTTCTGAAAAAGTGGGACAGAGAGCATAACCTCATCTATAGGCCTTCCAACACCGCCGGAAGATACTATAATGACTTTCGCTCCAAGCATCTTCGCGACAACAGCGTTAGACATATCAAAGACTGAACCAACGCCCGCGTGGCCCGTGCCTTCTATTATAACAAGGTCCTTTCCCTCTGATATCTTTTTAAACGAATCTTTAATCTGCGCTTTTAGCGGTTGCGGGTCAGGATTTTCTATATAGCGGCGCGTAAAACCTTTCTCTATCGCAACAGGTGACATATCTTTAAGATTAGACTTTATGCCGAAAATTTCATCCATAAGATAAGAATCTTCGTCTATATTGTAACCTTGTTCAACAAGATAGCGCTGGCCAATTGGCTTTATAAAACCAATATTATTAAATCGCTCCTTCAGCATTGCCATAAGGCCTAATGAAACAGTAGTCTTTCCATCGTTCTGGCGAGTTGCCGCTATAAATATCTTTTTGGGCATATTCTTTAAATATTAAGCCTGCCTTCACGGAAGGCCTTTATGTAGTTGATAGAGTATTCATCCCTGCCCAGTAAGGCATCTTTTGCCAGAGAAGATACCTCCTTAGATATCTCTTTGCCGCCTAATAAATCATTAACCATCTTCTGGGTAGGGTCAATTATCGCCGCGTCTATACCCGCGTCCATAGCGAGCCTTATAAATACAGCGTTTAGCAGATCTCTCCGGGGCAGCCCGAAAGAAACATTACTCAACCCTCCTATGCACCTGATACCTTTTTTCTTCAACACCTTTACTGACTCCAAAAAAAAGTATGCCTGCTTTGGCTCAGTACTAATAGGCTTTACAAGCGGGTCTATAAATACGTTGTTTTTATCTATACCTTTAGAAACTGCGACAGATATAATATCTTCCGCTATAGAGACCCTGTCATCTATATCATCCGGCATGCCTTTATTATTTATGGCAAGCGCGATTATATAACTCTCTTTTTCTTTCACAAAATCATCCAACAGGGAGAGCCTATTATCTTCACCGGATATAGAATTTATAAAAGGTTTATTCCTGCATATCTTGAGGGCGGATTTAATAACCCTGACATCCGGACTGTCAATACTGATCTTGCAATCAAACTTATCCTGAATATCGCGCATAAGGGATAAAAGGCTGCTCTCTTCTTTTTCAAAAGTCGCGGCTGTATTAATATCCACAAACTCCGCGCCGCAGTTAAGCTGCTTGGCGGCTTCACCTATCAAGAACTCCAGGTCATTATCAACCAAGGCTTTTTTAATACTGTTACGAGTTGAATTTATACGTTCACCTATAATAATCATACCTTCACCTGCTCCTTATAACTTGACTCAATAGCCTTTACCAGCTGGGTAAGCATCTCATTAACCGGGGCCTTAAGCCCTGAACTCTTGGCATGCCTGACTATAGCAGCGTTGATATAATCTATCTCTGTCTCTTTTTTGTGCGTGATATCCTGTAACATACTGCAAATATTAGCTGCTGTATTTTTACAGACCGATTCTACCTTTTGCAGAGGATCATCAAAAATAAGCTTAACCTTTTTTCTCTTTGCGACTTTTGCGGACTCAATCACAGCCTGGCACATCAACTCTTTTGTGCCTTCATGCGTAAGCAACGCGCCATTAGAAATCCGGCAGATAGCGGCTAAGGCATTTATGCCTGCGTTTATTATGAGCTTGCTCCAGATAACTCCATTAACATCCCGGGATGTTTTTGTCGTAATACCCGCCCTGTTAAAGACACTTGAGATATACCGCAGGTCCCTGAATATCTTACCCGTCGGTTTTCCGATTATGGTCTCTCCTTTACCGATCTGCCTGATCTTTCCCTCTCCAACCAATGTCGCTCCATGGGCAGTCATGCCACAGACTGTCCTCTCTTCTCCTACCTGTTCTGCTATAATCTGGAGATTACCTATACCATTCTGCAGGGATAAGACATTTGTATCGTCTTTAAGCAGGGGTTTTATCGCGTTAAGAGCTGTTTTTGTATCATAAGATTTCGTGCTTATTATAACAAGTTCAGAATGCCCTATGAGATTGGGATCTGCTGTAATATTTACACCAAGCTTAAAATTGTTAACACCCTCTACACCTATGCCCTTTGCCTTTATCCTTTTAGCGCGTTCCGGATCTTTGTCCAATAGCCAGATATCATTACCTGAATCTGCCCGAGTTAACAGGCCCGCGAACAAACACCCCATAGCACCTGGGCCTACTATTGTTATTTTCATATGCTCCCCCCTACTCATAACACTATACCACGGCTAACTGTTATCAGCCATTAATCTCCCAGCCTCTTCCTCCTTCATTGTATAGGAATATTCTTTTGAAGGAAAAATCCCCTGTTCGACTTCCAGCTTATAGGATTTGACAGCTTTTTGAATCTCTCCATATATGTCAGCATACTCCTTAACAAATTTAGCTTTTCTACCCTTTGTTAGCCCCAGTATATCGTGTGTAACAAGGGCCTGGCCACTACAACTACCTCCCGCGCCTATGCCAATAGTGGGAATCTTGAGTTTTTTTGTTATAATATCGGCAAGGATATCGGGAACACACTCAAGGATAATACTAAATATACCGAGGCCTTCAAGAAGAACCGCCTGCTCAATAAGCTGTAAGGCCTTCTTAGCGTCCTGGCCCTGCACCTTAAATCCACCTATCTTATCCGCTGTCTGCGGTGTAAGTCCTATATGGCCCATTACGGGGATACCTGCTTTTAATATACTATCAACCGCCTCGGGACATTTTTCAAACCATTCAAGTTTTACAGCGTCACAACCAGCTTCTTCTATAAAACGCTTCGCGTTGTCAAGCGCGTCAAAGGCATCCAGCTGATAAGACTCGTAAGGCATGTCTCCAACAAGAAGCGCTCTTTTCACACCGCGCCTTACAGCTTTTGTATGGTGAAGCATTTCAGGCATTGTAACAGATCTGGTAGACTCTAAACCGAGTTCAGTATTCGCGACAGAATCGCCAACCAGGATAATATCTATCCCCGCGCTGTCTATTATTGACGCTAAAGGAAAACTATATGCCGTAAGCAGCGTTATAGGGATGTTGTTCTTCTTTTTTTCTCTCAGGGTTTCAATGGTTATCTTATTCATATAGTCTTTACGAATTTTTCTACCACTACGGGATCAAAATCTATCCCGCTTTTTGCCAGAAGTTCTTTCTTCGCGGACTCTTTACTCATGCCTTTACGATACGGCCTATCTGTTGTCATGGCATCATAGGCATCACAAACCTTTAATATCCTCGCGCTAAGCGGTATCTCTTCACCTTTTAAGCCATCGGGGTAACCGTTACCATCATATAACTCTTGATGATAACGCACGAGGTCACACAACGCCGACATGTGTCTTATGGGCTTTATAATGTTTACACCTATTATCACATGTTGTTCCATCTCTTTCTGCTCTTCTGCGGTAAGAGGGCCCTGCTTCTTTAATATATCATCCCTAACACCTATCTTTCCAACATCGTGAAGAAGAGCGCCGCTTCTTAGTATCTTCATCATCTCATCATCAAGCTTCATTGCTTTTCCAAGGCGCTCTGCATAATCAGCTACCCTGTCTAAATGCCCCTTGCTATATGCATCCTTCGCTTCCACAGCAACCGCTAACGCTGTTATAGTCTCCAGATAGGTCTTCTCTGCGTCTTCATTAAGCTCAAAATTATCTATCGCTATTGCGACCTGGGTCGTAACATTTGAAAGTAATATAATATCATCTCTATCAAAAGGTTTGTGGTCAAGCTTATCAGATACGATAAGGACTCCGTGAACCTTATCCTTACAAAGAAGCGGTGCCACCATTATAGAATCTTTTGCCATGCCATTTTTAAATTCAAAATAAGCAGCAGCGTTAGTGCTAACATTAGAAACCGCTTCAAGTTTCTTAAGTTCTATTACCCTGCCTATTAAACCTTTTTCAGAACCTACATTAATCTCATGCAAATTACGGGGCATATGGTAACCAACCTTCATCACAAGATCGTTTCTGTTTTCATCAAAAATAAATATCGCGCCGGATGTAGAAGATACACCAGTAATCAGTGTCTGCAATACCAGTTCAAGCAGATTATCTATACCCCTGGTTGAAGTAACTGCCGAACCGACCTTATTTAATATATTATGCAAAAGCTTTTTTGACTCCTCCAGGTCTCTTATCTTCTTTTGCAGCTCGTCTGTTATCTTGTTAAAGGAGTCAGCCAAATCCCCAATCTCATCCTTATGCGCTATCTTTACCTTCTGGCCATAATTTCCATTGGCTATAACCTTCGCGCTACTGCTAAAACTCGATAACGCTTTCATGCTTCTCCTGATAAGATCAAATGAAGCCAGGCTTAAAAGGACTACGAGCAAAATCGTAAGGTTAAAAAATGGAAGTTGCTTTTCCAGCAAAGGAGCTAAGCTTAAATAACGTATAATAAAAAGCACCAGGATAATAGGCACAAGCGACATAAATACAAACGCGATACTAAATTTTCTGTACAGGCTTGTCTCCGCAAGCCTAGCTGTCTTAATCTTTGGATTCATCTATAACCTCCACTTTTGGATTCATCTATAACCTCCTCTCATGATACCTATATGCCTGAGGCATCTATAATATCAGGAACAAGTCTCTCCCATCCTATCGGCATAATATGAACACCACTGCATATACCCTTGATATCATTAACCATCCTAACAGCTATCTCAATGGATTTCTTCTTTTTATCTGATGAGCCGTCTATCTCTTTTATCAGGTTATCAGGTACATATATACCCGCGACATTTTCATTCATATACCTTGCCATCTTCCCTGACTTGAGCAGGATAATACCGGCTATAATCGGAATATTATACCGCGCAACCTTGGTCATAAATTCATTAAATCTCACTATATCAAATATGCCCTGTGTCTGGAAAAATTGCGCGCCGGAGGTAATCTTTTTCTCCATCTTTATAAGCTCCGGTTCCAGTGGATCCGCGCAAGGATTTACTACCGCTCCAACGCAAAACTTCGGCTTGCCGTTAAGTTCATTACCAGCGCTGTCCTTGCCTTGCTGTAAAGTATTTATAATCTCTAATAATTGTACGGAGTCTAAGTCAAATACCGGTTTTGCCTGTGGATGATCTCCGCTCAAAGGATGGTCACCTGTTAATACGAGAATATTTTCTATGCCAAGGCAGGCGGCAGAGAGAATATCCGATTGAAGCGCGAGCCTGTTTCTGTCACGGCATGTCACCTGAAAAACAGGGTCTAAGCCAATCTCTTTAAGAAGATAAGAACCTGCTAAGGACCCCAGTCTCATAACAGCGCTCTGAAGGTCAGTGACATTAATCGCGTCAACTTTACCAATAAGCAGCTTTGCTTCCTCCAGCATCTTTGTTACATCAGTCCCCTTGGGAGGGCCTACTTCACTTGTTACGATAAACTTATTTGATCTTATAGCCTTTTCTAAATTCATTCTTATTAAATCCTTTACAAAGTGTTAAAACCGCTCATAAACTATTCATACGAGAAGGTTCCTTAACTGCTACTAAAAGAACTCTAAAGCATTTAAGAAACTGTTTCGAGCGCCTATAAAATAATCTTCTGCGGCTTCAGTTGCTTTGAATAATCTCGCGGCTTATATATTTTTCTCATGTTATCCAACTCCCCTGAATCTTTCAGGCTTTTATATATCAGTATCCAACCGCAATCTCTCTCTTTATCTACCTCGCATTTCCCATTCTTTGAACCGCCGCATGGGCCATTGAGCAACCCTTTAGTACAAACTGTCAAGGGGCATATCGTGCCTGTTCTGTCAATAACGCACTCACCACAAAGAACACATTTTTGCGAGAAATGGCCCGCGCGTTCTATCTCGCCAAGAAATAACGTATCAAGCGCAGGCACAACTTTTTTTGCCTTGGTACCATCTTTTATAACCTGGGCACCGTTACCACAGACAAGAACAAGTACCGCGTCTGCCTGTTTGAATACTTCTTTATTCTTCTGAAAAAGTTGTTTTACCTTGACCAGATGGCACGCAGGATCAAGTATGGCACTACCTGTAATCTTGAAGCCTTCATCGCACAGGCCTTTGGCCATCTCATTGACCTCATCCTCGCCTCCTGTCTTACAGACAGTCGCGCATTGGGCACACCCTATAAGAAACACCTTTTTACATCCTTTAAGTGAGTGAAGAATCTGCTCACGCGGCTTCTTCTTTGTTATAATCATATTATACCTTTCTGCTGCCCAAAAAGCTCAATACAATTACGCATTAACATAGTCGTAGTAAGCGGACCAACACCACCGGGCACAGGTGTAATATAAGATGCCCTCTCACCAGCTCTGTCAAATTCCACGTCACCTACTATCTTACCATTAACCCTGTTAATACCTATATCTATTACAACAGCATCCTTCTTTATCCATTCTCCTTTAACAAGTGCCGGCTTTCCCACAGCGACAATAAGCAGGTCCGCCCTGCTGATATGTTCTATTAAGTTACCTTTTTCACTGGTCGCGATATGGCATATAGTTACTGTCGCCAGCCTATCCAGAAGAAGCATCGCGAGAGGCTTTCCAACTATACCACTATGGCCTATTATGACTACCTCTTTGCCATATAGATCAATGCCGCAAAGGCTTATAAGCTCCATAGCGGCTGATGCTGTAGGCGGTACTACCTTGCACGCGTTAAGCAGGAGCTTTCCCTTATTTTCAGGACTTACCCCCTCTACATCTTTATCCGATGATATAAAAGATGTTATCTTGATAATATCAAATCCATCAGGTAAAGGAGATTGCAGTATAATACCAGTAACGCTCTCGTCTCTATTAAGCTCTATTATCTTATCTATAAGGCCCTGTTCAGAGATATTGCCTGCAAGTTTAATAAGCTCGTAATCCATATTAATGGCATTGGCTATTCTTTTCTGTGAATTAGCGTAAACAGAAAACGCGCCTCCTTCACCTATCTGCAGGGCCGTCAACCTGGCAACAGCGCCGGTTGAGCGTTTTAATGACTCTATTCTCTCACTCAACTCACGCTTAATCTCATCGGCTTTTTTGCTACCGTCAAGTATTATAGCACGCATCTTAAGTATGCATCCTTTCGCGGGCCTTAGACAAAACATGTGTCTTAAGTTTCTTCATTTCTCGCTGCAACTTCATGTATTTTTCTGTGTTATTGACAACATATTTTTTATCTCTTACATGTTCCAGATTAACATTGATATTCGCCAGGGCCGATTCAAACGCGGCGTCAAGTGTATACATGGCTACAATTACATCTGATAATATATGCTTATTCCCAACATATGCCAGATCAAGCGCTATCGCGGTTGCCTTGTAAGCATAATTACAGACATTAGACGGCGGCGTTATGGCTCTTTTTAAGGCTGGCTGTTTGCGCATTATATCGTCCTTATACTTCTTAAGCGAGCTTGATAAATTCTGATACGCCTTTATATCTTTATCAATAAGGCCTGTCATCTTTTCTCTTATATTCTCAGATTTCTTAAGCGCCTTCTGGGACCTCTCTTTATATCCATTAAAACCTTTTCCAGCTAAGGTATAATTAGCTACCATACTTAAAAGCCCACAACCTAATACCCCTAATAAAGCAGCTGTACTACCACCGCCGGGAGTCGGCGTCTTTGCTGCCAGTCTATCCGCGTAATATCTCATGCTCTTATCAATAATTTTCATATACTATCTCCTTAAGGGTATCAGCCATGGTTTCAGTTTATACGGTATTTTCTAAATAGTACAATACCTCGCAATAAATACTACAAAATAGCCTCTAAAACAATCCCTTAATCTTGCCGTGGCTATCAGCAGTAATACCGCATGCCGCCGGTTTTTTAGGCAGACCCGGCAAAAGCATTATGTTGCCACAAACAGGCACAATAAAACCCGCACCTGAAAATATCCTTATCTTATGTATATTCAGCTTCCACCCTTCGGGCCTGCCTTTTAAAAATCGATTGTCAGATAAAGAAAATTGTGTCTTCGCAATATTAACAGCAAGGGTATTCAGGCCAAGATCCTTTATGACCTTAAGGTCTTTTTTCGCCTGCGCGCTAAAGGTGACTCCCTTAGCGCCGTATATCCGGGTAGCTACAAGCTCTATTTTTTTCCTTATGCTTAGTTCGTCGCTATAGAGCAATTTAAACCCGGATTGGCCTTTCTTGAGCAGGCGCACACAGCCTTGTGCCAATTCCATCGCGCCATAGCCTCCTTTGGCAACAGCGTCTGATATATAGCTCTCCACCCCAAGTTTATGGCAATAGTCCATTATCTTTTTAAGTGCCTTATGCCGGTCACCAGGAAATTTATTTATCGCGACTATAGGTTCTATTCCAAAAGACCTTATTATCCCAATATGTTTGCTGAGATTAGCAAGCCCGTGCAGTTTTACGGCTCTGTTAGAAACAACTATAACCGCCAATTCCGGCCTTAATTTGCCCTGCCGGCATACGATATCAAAAAATTTCTCCGCGCCGAGGTCAGCGCCAAAACCACTTTCCGTTATCACATAATCAGCCAACTTCAACCCCATAAGCATTGACATAAGGCTGTTTGCACCGTGAGCAATGTTCGCAAAAGGCCCACAATGAACAAAGGTAGGATTGCCCTCTATAGTCTGGACAAGATTAGGCATAATAGCGTTTACCATAAGCGCGCTCATGGAACCAACAACATTTAATGTTTTAGGGGTAACGGGCTTTTTCTCCTTAGTAAAAGCAACTATCATACGCGAAAGCCTGTTCTGCAGGTCCGCTATACCTCTGCTCAAAGCAAGGATTGCCATTGTCTCAGAAGCGGCTATAATATCAAAACCACTTTTATAAGATACATTTTTACCAATATTAAAATGTATCTGCCTTAATGTCCTGTCACTTATATCTATCGTTCGCCTCAATAGTATATTCTTTGTATCAATAGTGTGTTTATTATTAAAATATATACTGCTATCAAGCATAGCGCAAAGCAGATTATTCGCGCCGGATACCGCATAACCATCACCTGTAAAATGAAGATTTATATCCTCCATCGGTATTACCTGAGAATACCCTCCCCCGCATGCCCCGCCTTTAATACCAAACATAGGGCCTAATGAAGGTTCGCGCAGGCAAAGAAAGGCCTTCTTCTTTAATCTCCCGAATGCCTGGGCCAGACCTATAGCGGTCGAGGTCTTGCCTTCACCGTATCTTGTAGGTGTTATAGAGGTGACAAGTATAAGTTTTCCATTGGGCTTGTTTTTTAATCTTGAGAGAAGTGAAGGGGACACCTTGGCTATATAGTTGCCGTAAGGCATAAGCTCTTCATTCTTTATACCCGCAGATCTTGCTATCTCTGTTATCTGCTTTGGCTTTACGCGCTGAGCTATTTCGATATCAGAAGGCATATTATCATTACCTTATGTCTATGTACTGAAATTGTTTCGAGCATCCTTATTTTATATGAAAACTGCGCCTATGTATTGGCGAAAACCCCTTTTCAATAATCGCACTCATATGTTTTTTTGTAGCGTAACCTTTATGCCGGTAAAAGCCATACCCGGGAAAGATGCCATCATAGAACTCAAGTAAGCGATCGCGAGTAACCTTAGCGACTATTGACGCGCAAGCTATGGATAAGCTTTTTTGGTCACCGCTTACTATAGTAGACTGTTGCATGTCAAATCTTAACCGCATATTCCCATCTATAAGCAAAAGGTCCGGCACCTCACAGAGGTCAAGCACTGACCGCTCCATCGCGAGCATCGTCGCATGATATATATTAATATCATCAACAACAGCCTCTGAAACTACTCCTATACCTACTATGGCCCTATCCAGAATTTCCTTATACGCACGCTGTCTCGCGACATAATTAAGCTTTTTAGAGTCATCTATCCTTACTGAAAAATCATGCCTCTTTAACACAACAGCAGAGGCGATAACAGGCCCTGCTAAAGGGCCCCTGCCGGCTTCATCAATGCCGGCTACAAAACCGTAGCCTGAACTTCTGACGACATCTTCCTGATAGAGCGACCTATTTCTCTTTCTTTGAGACAGGCCCGATCTTTTCTTTAACCGTTGTCTTTTTACCAACCTTATTCCTTAAATAATAAAGTTTCGCGCGGCGCACCTTTCCGCGTCTGGTTACCTCTACCTTGTCTACACTAGGTGAGTGCAGAGAAAATGTCCTCTCAACGCCCTCTCCATAAGAGACACGCCTTACAGTAAAAGATTCCTTAATCCCGGAGCCTTTCTTTGATATAACTATCCCCTCAAATGCCTGAAGCCTCTGTTTTTCTTCCTCAATAATCCTGATAAATACCTTTACTGTATCACCTACTGAAAATTTAGGGGCCTCTTTCTTTATATATCTTGCCTCTAATTCCTTGATCTTGCTCATGTTATTTTCTCCTTTTTTGATATCAGTCTCAAACACTTATTAGCTACATCTCCAACTGGCTTATATGCTTTATCAGATCGGGCCTTTGTTCTATTGTCTTTAAGATAGACTTTTTCTTTCTCCAGGACTTTACAAAGTTATGGTTACCAGAAATAAGCAATTCAGGAACTCTTTTTCCATTATAATTAGCCGGACGTGTATATTGTGGGTACTCCAATAAGCCGTTGCTAAAACTTTCATCTATATTAGACTCTTCATGGCCCAACACACCGGGTAAGAGCCTTACCACGCTGTCTATCAAGACCATAGCCGGGAGTTCGCCTCCTGTCAATATATAATCCCCAACTGATACTTCCTGGTCTATAATACTCTTAATCCTCTCATCTACACCTTCATAATGCCCACATACCAGCATAAGCCCCGATGCTTTTGAAAGAGACAAAGAGAGCGAATGATTAAGCATCTTTCCTTTCGGGCTCATTAATATTACCTTTGCGCGAGGCGACAACCTCTTTACACTCTTTATTGTATCAATAACAGGCTGACACTGCAATACCATTCCCGGGCCCCCGCCAAAAGGTTTATCATCTACCTTGTGATGTTTGTTAGCCGCGAAATCCCGTATATTATGCGTGCGTATCTTGACCTTAGCAAATCTTTGAGCACGCTCCATAATCGATTCCGCGGTCAATGCCTTAAACATATCCGGAAACAATGTCAATATATCTATATTCATAAAATTATGGGGTTATGGGGTTTGGAAATTTTTCAAAACGCTATAACTCTATAACGCAACAACCAATTATGCCTTCTTAACTATACTCTTTATTGTATCGCTCATCTGCGCCCCAACGCCTAACCAATAATCAGCGCGTTCTTTGTTTATCTTTACAAGAGCGGGATTTTTCGAGGGGTCATAAAAACCAAGTTCCTCTATAGCCCTTGTATTTCTGCTCCTACGCTTATCGCAGACTATTATCTTGAAATGCGGCTTACCTTTTGTTCCCATCTTCTTTAAACGTATCATTACTGCCATTATATTATCTCCTTGTTTATTAAGTATTGAAACAGTTTCGAACACTTATTGTGGGTTAAGACTTCACCCTTTTTATCTTTGCTCCCAGCAACGAAAGCTTCTTTTCCATCTCCTTATACCCCCTATCAAGGTGATATATCCTTGATATCTTAGTTTCACCTTTCGCAATCAAGCCCCCTATTACCAGAGCTGCTGAGGCCCGAAGGTCTGACGCCATAACTTCCGCACCGCTTAAACTCTTAGCGCCATGTATAATAGCGCTGTCTCCTTCAAGGTTTATCTGCGCGCCCATCCTATTGAGCTCGCCAACATGCATAAACCTCTCAGGGTATATCTTCTCTGTAATAATCGCTATGCCTTTCGATACTGCCATAAGCGCCATCATCTGTGCCTGTAAATCTGTTGGAAAACCAGGATATGGCAGCGTAGTCAGACTTATTGTCTTTAACCTGCGTTTGGCTCTTACTCTTATAGCCCCATTAGGTTTTTTAGTAATCACAGCACCTGCTTCAACTAGAAGGTCTATAATGGCCCTCAGGTGATTAATATTAGCACCCTTAACAGTAATATCGCCTTTTGTAGCGCAGGAAGCAATCATATAAGTAGCTGCTTCTATACGATCAGGTATAATCTTATGTGTAGCTCCATGCAAACGCTTCACGCCTTCGATCTCTATTGTATGTGTCTTATGCCCCTTAATCCTGGCGCCCATCTTTATGAGAAATTCAGCTAAGTCTATAATTTCCGGCTCACACGCCGCGTATTCTATGGTTGTTTTTCCCTTAGCCAGGGTTGCTGCCATCAAAACATTTGCTGTCGCTAAAACAGATGAACCAAACGGACCACCCAGATATACTGTATTACCTCTTAGTCCTTTTGTCCTGGCTATAAGATAACCATGCTCAACCTTTATATCAGCTCCAAGTGCCCTTAAGCCTTTGGTATGGATATTTATCGGACGTGGCCCTATTATGCAACCACCTGGCAATGATACTTTAGCATAGAGCTGCTTTACAAGAAGAGGGCCTAATACACATATAGAGGCGCGCATCGTGCTAACATAATTATAAGCAGCGGTATTGCCTTTATAGTCTCCCGGGCATATCTCAAGAATCCCTTTTGAAAAACTTACTCTTGCTCCAACTACCCGCAATATCTTGCACATGGTATATACATCACTAAGCTGGGGGACACCCTTAATAACTGATTTGCCTTCAGCAAGTAGGCATGCCGCCATTATCGGTAATGTGGCGTTCTTAGAACCATCTATCTTGACCTCACCCGATAATCGTGTAGGGCCATCTATGATGAGTTTATCCATTATCTCGGTTTTCTTGCCCTGAGCAAAGTCAAAGGGCGGTTTTTGGTTTTTGGTTACCGCTAAATTGGGCCGCTATAACACGTTCTACGTTGTTTAAATCTCTAAAAAGCTTTATATTATTAAAACAACCCGCAACCTCTATGAGCCTCTTTACGTCTTTGCTTTGCTCATCAGCAAGCTCTAATACCAAAGAACCTCCTCTTTTTAAGAAGCCCGGGGAGTCTTCTACAATACGGCGATAAAAACTAATGCCATCATCACCACCATCTAATGCCTCTATAGGGTCCTTATTAACCTCTTTTGACAGGCCTTTAATCTGGCCTGAACTAATATAGGGTGGATTAGAGGCTATAATATCAAAGCACCCTTTATATTGTTCCTGGATATCAAAAAGATCGGCCTTAATAAACTCTATCTCATCAGAGACAGAATTCAAAAACGCGTTTTCCGCGGCTAGCTCTAGGGCCTTATACGAAATATCAGAACTTGTTATTGTACATCGGGTTAAGGCTTTTGTCAATGAGATACCAATATTGCCACTACCTGTACAGAGATCAAATATTCTTATTTTTTGGCTCTCAAGCCCAGCCTGTAGTTTAGATACCAATTTTACAACAATGTCAATCAGTGTCTCAGTCTCAGGCCTTGGTATAAAGACACCTTCCCTAATAATAAGGTCATTACCATAAAAATTTACTCTACCAGTTATATGCTGTAAAGGTTCACCATCTATACGACGGCTTACCATCCTTTCAAGAGAATCGGCATCCTCCCGGGATAATGTGACTTCATTAAGATAAAGGTCAATTATGCGGCATCCCAGGAGATTACTCAACATGGTCTCCGCGTTAATACGGCCTGATGCTATGCCTGCCGCGTCAAATCTGGACGTAAGCTCTAAAACAAAACTCTTCACTATGAATAATCCTTTTTTTCTCTCCGCGGGACAGGGAGACTTACAGTCTTTCAAGCCTTGCCTTTTTATCAGCTACCATAAGGCCTGTTATAATCTCCTCCAAATCACCCTGGAGCACAGCTTCAAGCTTATGTATCGTCAAGCCTATCCTATGGTCAGTAACACGCCTATCCGGAAAATTATATGTTCTTATCTTTTCGCTTCTATCGCCAGAACCGACCTGGCTTTTTCTATTCTTAGATATCTTGTTCGCGTACTCCTGTCTTACCTTATCAAAAATACGTGAACGTAATACCTTCATTGCTTTTATTTTGTTCTTAAGCTGCGAACGTTCATCCTGGCATGTAACAACTATATCTGTAGGAATGTGAGTTATGCGAACAGCTGAATCTGTTGTATTTACGCTTTGGCCTCCATGTCCGCTCGAACGGTATACATCCACACGTATGTCTTTTGACTCGATATTAACATCTATCTCTTCAGCTTCAGGCAATACCGCGACAGTTACAGCGGATGTGTGAATCCTGCCCTGTGATTCTGTTGATGGCACACGCTGGACCCGATGGGTGCCACTCTCATACTGGAACCTTTTGTAAACACCGCTGCCTTCCACAGAGAGTACTACCTCTTTTATACCGCCTGCCTCTGAGGTTGACGTATTCATTACATCAACCTTCCAGCCTCTCTCTTGCGCGTATTTAGAATACATCCTAAAAAGATCCGCGGCAAAGAGAGACGCCTCCAGCCCGCCGGTGCCGGCGCGGATTTCCATTATCACATTACGATTAGCGTCAGGATCATCTTCAACCAGCATCTGCTCTAACTCAGATTTAATATTACTAAGCTTACTATCAAGCTCACATATCTCTGACTTTGCCAATTCGATAAAATCCTGTTCATGCTTTTCATTAAGCATCAGTTCAAGCTTTGACTTCTCCTGCTCGCATAAGAGGTAATCATCGTACCTCTGCAATATAGAAGAATTAGAAGATAGCTCTTTGGCGTATTTCTGGTAAAGAGCCCTATCCTTTAAGATTTCATGATCTGACAAAAGATTCTTAAGCTCTTCCGCGCGCTCTTTTTTCTTTGATAATGATTCAAACATGCTTGGTTGCTCTTTGTTATGTTGTTCTGCCATATTTCTTCATAAACTTCTCAACGCGACCTGCCGAATCAATCAGTTTATGCTTACCCGTAAAGAACGGGTGGCACTTGGAACATATCTCAACTTTTATGTTAGGTTTTGTGCAGCGGGTATGTATAACCTCACCGCATGCGCATGTTATTGTTGTCTCCTTGTACTCTGGGTGTATCTCTTTCTTCATTATATTATCCTCCTTTTTAGGCTTTATTCATACTCATTAAAAATTCCGCGTTTGTCTTTGTCTTGTCCAGCTTTTCAATAATAAGCTGCATAGCCTCATCTGATGGTAATTCATTCAGTGCCTTGCGAAGTATCCATACGAGCTTGAGTTCATCGGAATCAAGCAGAAGCTCTTCTTTTCTCGTATTTGAACGCTTTATATCGATTGCGGGGTATATCCTTTTTTGAAAAAGGCTCCTATCTAACTGTAACTCCATATTACCTGTTCCTTTAAACTCCTCAAAAATAACCTCATCCATCCTGCTACCGGTATCGACTAAAGCAGTCGATATAATTGTAAGGGATCCGCCTTCTTCGATGTTACGCGCGGCACCGAAAAACCGCTTAGGCTTGTGAAGCGCGTTTGAGTCAACACCGCCTGAAAGTATCTTACCGCTGTGAGGTACCACTGAGTTATAAGCGCGGGCAAGCCGAGTTATACTATCGAGGAGTATAAGGACATCCTTTTTATGCTCTACCAGTCTTTTTGCCTTCGCGAGAACCATGTCAGCTACCTGTACATGCCTCTCTGCCGGTTCATCAAAGGTTGAACTTACTACCTCTCCTTTAACAGAACGCTGCATATCAGTAACCTCTTCAGGCCGCTCGTCAATCAACAATACTATAAGTATGGTATCAGGCGCATTCTTAGTAACCGCGTTAGCTATCTTTTGCAGAATAACAGTCTTACCGCTATAAGGCGGCGCTACTATCATGCCGCGCTGGCCTTTTCCTATAGGCGTTAAAAGATCTATGACCCTGGTCGACAGATCCTTTGGGTCATTTTCAAGCAAAAACCTATCAGTCGGATAGAGAGGGGTAAGATTATCAAAGACTATCTTATTTTTTGCTTCTTCGGGATCAGTAAAATTCACACTCTCTACCTTAAGAAGCGCGAAATAACGTTCGCCTTCTTTAGGAGAGCGTATCTGGCCATGGACAGTATCACCGGTCTTTAGGTCAAACTTTCTTATCTGGCTTGGAGAGACATATATATCATCCGGACATGGAAGGTAATTATAGTTTGGCGATCTTAAGAAACCAAAACCATCCGGCAGTACTTCAAGAACGCCGCCGCCATTTATAACCCCCTCACCGCGCGTCTGTGATTGAAGTATCTTAAATATAAGATCCTGTTTTTTAAGACCGCTTACTCCATTAACCTTAAGATCGCTCGCAATCTTATTTAATTCCAATACCTTCATCTTCTTTAACTCCGCGGCATCTATAGCCATTTTATCTTCTCCTTATTTTTTTGTTTTTAAACTCGCCTACAATCTCTCTGCATTGCTGCCTTAACACTGCTAATGTCGCGCCATTATCTATTATATAATCCGCGTATCGTGCCTTTTTGTGGAGAGGCATCTGCAAACGTATACGCGACAAAGCGTCTTTATGCCGCATCTTCTTCTTCATACGCGCTCGCTCAAGCTGTAATGATAAAGAAGAAGTAACAACTACCAGTAGGTCACACTTCTTATAAAATCCGGATTCTATTAGCACCGGGCCGTCAATAACACAATCCGATATGCCTTGTTTACAAAATTTTTCTATAGTACTGTCTATCTCATCTATAATCATTGGGTAGGTAATGCCACATAGCCTCTTATGGTTGTATCTGTTCGCAAAGGCCTTCTTCGCTAATTTAGCCCTATTAATATTACCCTTACTACCCAACACCTCTTTTCCGAAATTCGAAGCAATCCGTTCCGCCAGGCTGGTATTTTGGCTAAACTGTGCGTGGGCAATTTTATCCGCATCGATCAATCTTATCTTTAAATCCGCTGCAATATATCCTGCCGCGGTCGATGTACCTGTTCCAAGCCCTCCTGTAACTCCAATTATCATAAGCTATATCCGTAGTTAGTTATAAAGGTTAAAAAGTTTTAAAAGTTAAAACGTTGTAAGATTTTAACCTTTGTAGCATTTGTAACCTTTTTACTTTTTACTTTTTACTTTTTACTTTTACCTTTTTACTTTTCACCCAGTACGTTCCTATATATCTCCATGTACCTCTTTGCAGACCTGTCCCACGAAAAATCATACGTTGCTATTTTTTTCATAAGCTTAAACCAGCTTGGTTTATCCTTATATACAGATACTGCCTTTTTTATAGCGCTTAGCAGATGCTCCGACCTGCAATCATCGAACAGAAAACCATTACCCTCTCCTGTCTCGGGGTTGTACTCAATTACTGTATCCGTCAGCCCGCCTGTCTTTCTGGCAACAGGAAGAGTCATGTATTTAAAACTTATTAACTGGCCTAAACCACACGGCTCATACCTTGAAGGCATAAGAAATATATCACTCGCCGCGTATATCTTCTGGGCAAGGTCAGCGTTAAAAGCCAGATTAACAGAAGTATTTGACGGATGGGCTATCGCGACCTTTCTAAATATCTTCTGGTAACGCTGTTCACCTGAACCTAATAATACAAAACCTATGTCCATATCGCAAAGCACGCTTACTATCTCCGCCAAAATATCATAGCCTTTTTGTTCAGCGAGCCTTCCTACGGTTCCTATTAGCGGGGAATTGATATCTGTCTTCAATCCAAGTGCTTTTAACAGCATCTGCTTATTAACATACTTTGCCTTGATATCTTCCGCGGAATAATTTTTATACAGGGCCTTGTCTGTTGAGGGATCCCATATACCATAATCTATGCCGTTTAACACACCATATAAATCTTTCGCGCGGGATCTTAATATACCTTCCATACCGCATCCAAACTCTTTGGTTTGAATCTCCTTCGCATATGTCGGGCTTACTGTTGTAATAACATCTGAAAAAACAAGCCCTCCTTTTAAAAGGCTGAATCTTCCGTAATATTCCAAAGCATTGACATTGAACAGGCCCTTATCAAGGCCTGTCTTGCCCCATTGAGCCTCATCAAAGCTTCCTGTATAGGCAAGGTTGTGAATAGTAAATACTGTTTTTGTGTTTTTAAAAAAATCATCTTTTCCATACAGGGTTTTAAGGTAAACAGGAACAAGCCCTGTCTGCCAGTCATTACAATGTATAATATCAGGCTTAAAACCGTCTCTCTTTACAAGCTCAAGCGCCTCTCTACAATAGTATACGAAACGTTCTAAATTATCAACATGGTCTATGCCATTTTCATCAACATATATGCCGTCTTTATTATAAAGATGGTCATTTACGATAAAATGCACCTTTATGTTACCACCAATCTGCGCGGGATTGCGCTCGGCCTTTACCTCTTTATACATAGGCAAAACAATCCTTACTTCAGCACCCTGATGTTCAAGCGCGGCAGGCAAGGCACCAGCTACATCAGCCAAGCCGCCTGTCTTAGCAAACGGTACAACCTCACTTGATAAAAAAAGTATTTTCACAATCCACCTATCTGCCTGTTTACCTATCCACAGGTATTGCGATTTTATATTGCGTAATGCGTATTGCGTAAAAAGGTTGCAAACACAATACACACGACGCACAACGCACAACGAACTTAAGTCTTCATCCAGTTTTTACCGCTCGAGATATTTACCTTGACCGGTACCTTTAATTCCACTACCTCTTCCATGCCTTTTTTAACAACAGCGCTCATCTGGGCAAGTTCCGCCTTTGGTATGTCAAAAACAAGCTCATCATGGACCTGAAGAACCATCTTGCCCTTTAAACCTTTATTTATTATTTCATCGTGTATATGTATCATAGCCATCTTTATCATATCCGCGGCGGAACCTTGTATAGGTGTATTTATAGCTATTCTTTCCGCAAACTGTTTTATATTATTATTCTCCGAATTTATCTCAGGTATATAGCGCCTGCGGTTAAACATTGTAAGTACATAACCGTTTGTCTTAGCAAACTCAATCTGATTCCGCATATATATGCCTACCTTAGGGTAGCGTAAAAAATAAGCATCTATAAAACTTTTCGCGGTTTCAGGGCTAATAGCAAGTTCTTTTGAAAGACCATAAGGACTCATTCCATAAACAATGCCAAAATTTACAGTCTTTGCCTGGTTACGCATCTTCTCGTCTACAGCCGCGATATCACAATCAAAAACAAGCGACGCGGTATAAATATGTATATCCATGTCACGACTGAACGCGTCTTGCAATATCTCATCTTCCGAGAGGTGGGCTAAAATACGAAGCTCTATTTGTGAATAATCCGCTGCGAGTATAAGTCCATCTGTAAAAGACGGTATAAAGGCCTTGCGAATTTTTTTACCAATGCGCGTCTTTATCGGTATATTTTGCAGATTAGGCCCCGATGAACTTAAGCGGCCCGTAGCTGTTACTGTCTGGTTAAATGACGTGTGGACTCTCCCTGTATCCCTGTTTATCAGGCCCGGTAAGGCGTCAACATACGTGGTAGTTAACTTTGCCAGTTCTCTGTACTCAAGTATGGCCCTAGGCAACTCGTGTTTCAAAGCTAATATTTTAAGAACCTCTACATCAGTAGAGAAACCTGTCTTTGTTTTCTTTATAACGGGCAGATTAAGCTTATCAAATAAAACGCTGCTAAGCTGTTTGGGGGAATTTATATTAAATTCGCAGTCAGCTATCTCATATATCTGATTACTTAGAGAGCCAAGGCTTTTCTGCATACTTTTTGACATATTCGCGAGAAACTTCTTATCAATCGCTATGCCCGAAAACTCCATATCAGAGAGTACGCCAATAAGGGGCAGCTCAATATCATTAAACAGGTTATCAAGCCCTTTTTCCTGAAGCAGTCTGGCAAGAATATACTTTAACTGGAACGCCGCTTCAGAATCCTGACAACAATATCTTGATATATCCGGTATAGGCACCTCAGCCATTGTAATCTTTGCCTTGCCCTTACCTATCAACTCACTTATAGGCGTCATACTGACGCCAAGATACTCCATGCTTATATCCGTTAGGTTATGGTTAGGCTTAGACGGGTTCAGGAGATATGACGCGACCATAGTATCAAAACATATCCCCTTCAGCTCTATACCAAGCTTCTTAAGAAGCAGTTTCTCGTATTTTATATTCTGGCCTATCTTCTTAATAGACGGATTCTCAAAAATCGGTTTTAAGGCATTAAGGATATAATCTCTTTGCGAGTAGACCTCTAAAGCCTTAATAAAACTTACATATCGCGCTGCCTGTTTCTCCCAGCAGAATGATACTCCAACAACCTCACACTCTAGTGGATCAGTCGATGTAGTCTCAAAATCAAAGGCCCACTCTTTAGCCTTTTTCAGCGTAGATATGAGTTCGTCAAACTCATCCTTTGAAGTTATAACCTCGTAAGAACCCCCCAGTTCTCTTTTGGGAGCCAACTCCTGGGCAAGTTTACGAAATTCGAGGTCATTAAACAGGGCTAATAATTTTTCATTGTCAGGCTCACTTAATCGCATATCCTGAAAATCTATCTCTATATCAACATCCCTATCTATTGTCGCAAGCTCACGGCTAAAATACGCGCTCTCTAAATTATCTTTTATTATTCTCTTCTTGGCCTCGCTCTTTACGCTTTCTATATCCTCGACAAGGTTATCAAGCCCATTAAAACTGGATATAAGCTCTATAGCTGTCTTTTCACCTATGCCCGGAACCCCGGGAATATTATCGCTTGAATCTCCCATTAGTGCCATAATATCCACTATTCTTTTAGGCCCAACTCCATAACGGGCCTTTACTTTCTCCTCATCATAGATAAGGCCTTCTTTATGCGTTGAATAGACCTTTACATTCTTGGATACAAGCTGGAGCGCGTCTTTGTCGCCTGTTACTATAAATGTCTTTAGACCATTCTTCTCTGCACGTGATGATATTGTACCTAGTATATCATCAGCCTCAAAACCATCCTTCTCGTATATAGGTATCCTATATGCCCTAAGGACCTTTTTTATAATGGGCATCTGCGCGACAAGATCTTCAGGCATCGGTTTTCTATGCGCTTTATAGGCTTCGTATCTCTTATGCCTGAAGGTAGGCCCTTTTAGATCAAATGATACAGCAAGTAAATCCGGGGACTCCGACTCTATAAGCTTCTTAAGCATTATTATAAAACCATATACCGCGTTAGTAGGAAACCCCTTAGAATTTACAAGGCTCCTTATCGCGTAGTAAGCACGGTAGCAAAACGCGTTACCGTCTATTAAAAAAAGCCTCTTTTCTTTCATATATATAACCTTATTCCATATGCATTACGGATTAAAAATTCAGAAGGGGTCAAAAAAAGGATAACCGCGTAAATAGGCGCTTCGTATACTATTCTATGGTATTATATTTCAATTAGGTACAACTTTGTGACCGTATGAAATGCTTCAGATTCCTATGTTATCAAGTTGAAGACCTTATAAATGCCCGGAAGATACTAATCCAAAGAAGTTACAAGGTTCTCCATTTCTCTGTTCTCTTCATCCAGTTTCTTGTAGAGTACAGTTAAATCGTGTGTAGCGTTTACAAACCACTCTATCTTAGTTTTACTGTAGGGGTAGATCTTATAGCATAAATTATAACGTTGTTCCGCGGCCTTAAAATTACCAAGCTGGCATTCATTTTGCGCTTGCTCTAAAAAGTACTTTACCGCCAGGCTATCCATGCGTTTGACACGTTTATCATACTCTGCCAGAATATCGGTCATCTCAAGCATGATAGCTTCTATCCTACCGCGAGCCTCTAATATGCCTTCCTGTATAACAACACATTCAAGATAAAGCTTGGCAGGCTCATATGACGGTTCAATCTTCAGGATCTCTTCAAAGCGGTTTTTGGATTCAGTATATTTCTTAGAGCGATAATATGCCTTGCCCTCATTGAAATACTTATTAATAGAGGTTACTCTCTCCTGTGCCTGTTTCTGCTTCATATCCGCTATTCTGGCAAATTCCTTTATAGATTCATCTGGCAAATATACAGGAGCAGCTTGTAAGGCGGTAGGCAATAACAGTATAAGTAATATATGACAATATATAATTACATTTATATTTATATAATACCTGCTTTTCATTTATCTATAATATACACAAATTGATATAGCTTGTCAAGAATATAAGTTTGGATGAGTTCATTAAGTGGATTTATAATAAGGGCTTCATAAACAGTTTCATTTTACGTATGCGGGTATTGTTCAATCCATACACTATAAATGGTGCTTTTTGAAAGACTCTTTAAGGTTCTTTGATATCTCATGCATCTTAGCGAGATGTAATTTTATCCTTACTGGATCCACAGGCTGGTTTTGCAGTTCTTGCGAAACTGTGTTTAACAGATCATCCATAGCCTTCGCGCTAACTGTATTCTCCCGCGATGTATCTTTTAGATTTCGTATTACCATATTCAGGGAATCTGCCAGGCTCTGAAGTTCGTCACCCTTCCTTAAACTTATTTCCGAAGCGACGCCTCCCCCTGCCATCTTCCTTAGTATTGCCTCCATCCTATACCATGGTCCCGCTATACGATGGGAGATAATAATACTAAACCATGCCGCGAAAGGTATGATAATAATCTCAGCAGAAAGGGCTTTTATATTCGCTATTCGCAAAATCGTGATAAGCCTGCCCTGCGGATAAACATTCGCCAGCTTTTCTGAAAGGTAAGGAAAGACCGCTAGATATGTCGCGACACTTGATATGCCAACTGTCAATAATATGAATAACGATATAATAAGAGCATACCGAAGCTGAAACGCTCTCTTGATAAGATAGGTTCTTCTTGGCACAGCAGCCATTCTAAGTCTCCTTTCTCCATAAAACCAGGTCTCGTACTATATCAAGTTCAACATCACCTGCCAGAAGAGAATCAGTAATCTTGTTCTTCGCGGCGCGGAAAGGCATGTAACGCGTGGAGACTCCATTGATATGAGTAATAATATCCCCGTCTATAAGTCCGCTGCGGGCGGCCTGTGAAGTGCTCCTTAATGCCGCAACCGTTAACCCGTCCTCCTGCATCTTAAGCAGTAAACCAATATCATCAAGGCTTCTTGTCCGCCTGTGTGGGGCAGTGATTATAATACTTTTTTTTATGCTGAGAGCGACCTCCGGCGAGGAGCTATCGAGAATCATTTCCATTATCACGTCAAGGCTAAGGTAACCAGTCAATCTTCCCCATATCGATACGATTATATCGCCTTCTTCCACGCCTGACTCCGCTGCCGGAGAAGAAGGTATAATCCTAACAATCTTTGGCATACCTTTGTACGAGGACAGGATCAACCCCGTAGCCTTGTGGAAACGTTCTTCTTCTGTAGCAATCTTCTCTTCAACTTCCGGATTATATAGCTTGCCTGATTCCTTGAAGAGCGCCTGTTTTCTCGCCATGTCACCCTTAAACTGTTTCTCAGGGTTCCTTAAAAATGTTGAGCGCATATAGATAAATTTATCTTTTGCTTCCTTGTAGTCCGGATTAAGCTCATAGGCTCTTTTGTAATAGGTGTATGCCTTCGCGGGATTCCCGTTTTTCTGGTAATAATCCCCGAGTTTTATCAGGTTCTGTTCCTTTCTATCATAGAGGATATCCTTTACATCAGACTTATCAAAGTTTTTCTCGCCATAAATAGTGCTTAAAACAATGCTTTGGTGATAATTCTCCACTACAATACCTTTTACTTCGCTACCGTCTTTAAGGCATATTGTATCCGCGGTTGTTGTAAATTGAAATTGTAAAACCAGATAAGCAATTAATATGAGATTTTTCAATAGTTTCATCTATCCAATTGATTTTAATATTACATATATAAGAAAAAGAATCAGGACACCTGACATAAGATAAAAATCATTAAAATAAAAAAAATCTTTTATGCCTGATAAAAAAGTATCGGGATATGTCGAGTCACTCTTTTGTGCCTTGTTGAGACCGATTGCAACCTGTCCACCGTATTTACCTCTTAAAGAGAATATATTCTCCTCTTTAAACCTTAGGTACATGCCGCCAACATGATACGCGGGAATCTTTCCTTCGCTAACAAGGTCGCGTATCTCTTTCTCAGAGAGCCTAAGGCATTCCGCCGCTTCTTTAAGTGTTAAAAGTTTATCTGACATAATTTAATTTTATGGTTTACGCCGCATCTTATGCATTATGGATTGTAATCAACACTCCTGAACTTAAGGTTTATCTATTTGCTAACCTTCTCTTTTGCTATCCAGCTATCTATCTCATGCTTGTGGAATTTCCATTTATCGTTCTCTTTTCTAGCTGGAATCTTTTTCTGCGCGGCCCATTCTTTTACAAGTGAGGTATCTACCTCCAGATAACGCGCAACCTCGTCAAGCACCATTGTCCTGGATTTACCAGATGTTGTGGTCTGCTCTGATAAAGAGGCCATCTTACAATTTCCATTAAGAATAGCGCCGTCAGAAACAACAAGCGAAGAGGTTATTATATCACCAGTAATATTTCCGGGAGCAATAAGATGAAGCCTTCCTGTCGCTATAATATTACCAATCACCTTTCCGGCTATAGTAATATCCTCACCATTGATGTCTGCCTTTACATGCGCGTTTTCTCCGATAATAAGATTTCCTCTTGTATTAAGTGTACCTTCAAACTCACCGCTTATCCTGAGATTAACAGGATCCTTAAAAACCATTGTTCCCTGCATTGTAGCGTTAATATCTAATATTTTCTCCTCCGGTTGATCGTGCTTTTTCAATCTTCTTAAACCTGCCATATCGTACCTCCTCTATTTACCCTCTTTTAAAAGGGTATGCGCGTTAACCTCTTCTACTTATTTATTTTACGTCCGACCTTATCATGCAGCTTGCTCAGAATTAAAAGGCTTACCAATATAAGAATAGTAGCAACTGCTGATACAATAAAGAGCCCTGAGCCCACAGCAAGGCCAACACCGGCTATAGACCATAAGCTGGCTGCTGTTGTCAGGCCTACTACTGAAACACGGGATCGTATAATAGTACCCGCGCCTAAAAAACCTATTCCGCTTACAACCTGGGCAGCTATTCTTCCCGGGTCAACATCCGCAATTCCTTTATAAAGGTCAAACATGTGCATTGAAGTAAGCATTATTACGCATGAACCTATACAGACTAATATATGCGTTCTAAATCCTGCTGCTTTCTCGTGAACCTCTCTCTCTATGCCAACTATTCCACCTAAAAGAGCGGCATACAAAAGCCTTAATACCATCTCCACCTCTGTAAGCATCTATAACTCCTTTGCAAAATTATATTTTATATTATATCATAATTTGATGATTCTATCCAGCCAATCTTACCATCTTCTCCTTTAATCTGGCTCCACCGATCCCTTCTTCTCAAGACAATTATTTTTGCACCGGCATATAACCTGAAATTTACAGCTGTTGATTCTAATGGTTCGAATCTTGCGCTTATCTCATCTGCTAGTACTATTGCTGAATGTATATGCTCTATCCGGTATATATTGATTGTCATCAATGTAAGAGCAAGCATAAACATTACGCCAAGAATTATAACAAATTTAAAAACAAATCTACACATAGTTTTTTTGAAAATAATCAAACTGAGAAGAAGTATTATAGCAAGGTAAATAAATGAAAGCGCTAAGGTCAGATCGTTAATTGTAAAAGTATCTAGAAAAGTATCGATCTTTCTATTTAACCATAAGCGGTTACCTCCCATTGTAGGTTTCTGCCTAAGAGAATCAGCATAAAGCAAATTCGCTTTCAAATCACTATCGTATGAAATAAAGCGTTTTGCGCGTTCATAATTGAGTATAGCGCTGCCTAAAAGACCTGTCTTTAAATATGCGTTACCTAAATTATAATACAACGAAGCGCTTTCATAACCATGCTTAAGTATGCCTTCATACAGATTTACAGCATCTTTAAATCTTGATTCTCCGTAAAGAGAAGACGCTTCTTTAAAGTTTTCGTAAGGATTATAACGAAACTCTTCGCCAAAAGAGCTGCCACCGATATGAGACAAAGCAACAACTATTAGCGCGGTAACCAAAAAAGTTCTTAACATTTTAGTCTATACCTTTTTAAAATAGCCTATGATTTCTTTTGCCTGATTAAAAGAACGCGACATATCCTTCTTGCTGTATCGATATGGCGTAAACTTCGCCATGTCACAATCATTAAACAGGCCGCTAACCCTGGTAATGATATTTTGATCAAAATTCTTTGGTTGAAGAACATGTTTAACAATATCTGAGGTTATGCCTGCTGATGGTAAATTAAACTTATTTCCTAGATACTCCTGTAAGCACTCAAAGATAGCAACATAAAACTCTTCAATACTATTCTCGTTAAGCAAAGCCAAGGTTTTCTTTAGAGCCTTTCTGGCTTGCTTGTCAGCAATCTTTGCACGCGCATAGCGTATATCATTCTGAAAACGTTCCCGCCTTTTGCAAATAAGGAACAACGATATATATAATAAGAGTGGTATAGATTGAGAAATAAGAAATCGCTTATTCTTGTATAGGTAGCTCCCTTTCTGCTTAAATCTGGTAGGAAAGTCTTTAATATATACAATACCCTTGCCTGGAAGCAGTTGATCCTGTTCAGGTTTAGTACTGTCCGCACCTTCCATGATCTGGGACTTTTCTATTTCAACCGCTTCTGAAATTTTTAGTTCAACAGGACCCCTGGTTATTGTCTTAAACCTCTCTTCTTCCGGGTCAAAAAAACTGAATTCGACTTCAGGAATACATTGCAGATCAACCGACTTAGGTATTAAAACCTGTTCAAAAATTTTGTAAGTTTTATCTTCTTTTCTCAGATAAGGCTCATACAAGATACAACCTTCTCCTTTGTCTATAATAGGCGCTGAAAGCAAGGCAAGATTTCCCTTACCGGATATCTCCATTGTTATAACTATTGTATCACCAACCTTAATAGGACCTTTTGGTTCTATGCTAATATTGAAATCAAATTTTCCGATAGCGCCATTAAAGCTTTCTGGTCTTGCATCTTCCGGAACAGGTAAAACATTAATATCTTTTACTGTCGATTCAATCTCGAGTGAATTTTTCCTGAAAGCCTTTTCGCTTAGATTAGGAGAACCGGTTGTTGCATCCAAAGATTGCGAATTGCATGTTATCGTAGCCGGCCCCAATCGTAAATCTCCAGATTTAAGCGGAAAAATACTGTTTTTAAATGCAATTATATTATAGTTATATCCTTTTATAGTTTTTCGCGATTTTTGAGGCGCATGAAACTCATCCATTGAAAACCCTTCATGTGCAAGAAGGGGGTATTGAATATTAGTAATATTTATGTCCTTATAGTATAATCCTATTACTACATGAAAGACCTGGTTGACATAAACCTTTTTCTTGTCTGTTGCCACAAGAAGGAATATATTGTCTCTGGCTCTAGTTTCTTCCTCATTGGCAATTTTACCCTTATTAGGTGTCCTGTTGTCTAAAATTCCACTGCCTACCTGAATATCCACCTTACCTGATATATAGTCAATACCGTTGTAATTCACATTAAACGGACCAATACCAAATACACCTACTTGTTGTGGAGTAATTACATATGTATGTTTAGTCGCACGCTTAAGTATTCCGCTCGCACGTGATGCGACATTTGTTGATCGTAGATAAGTAATTTTTAACCTATCTATTTCCGCAAGCTCAGGAGCAGGCATACCCTGCGTATTAGGAAAAATCATATCTAATCTTATGCTGCCACTTATAGAAATATTTTTGCTGTCCAAAACCAGCTCTATCTCCTTCTCCTGTGCCGATTCTACTATGGCACCAAAAAATAGAGTAACGCAAAAAACTAGAAAGCAAACTTTATAAAACATGTGTGCTTTTACCCCTTACCAGTCATTGTACGAATAGCTTTTTACTTTAGAGGCCTTCTTATTATCTCTTAAAAGACCTTTTTCATTGCGGTTATAGGCATCTAGCAAGCGGTTTGCTTCTTCTCTCGAAAGCCCTGCCTTCGATGCTTGTTTAGATTCCACTTGATCGTATTCGCTTTTAGTATAATCTATCGAACCATCTCTATCAAGAGATTTCTTATTCTCCTGAATCTTATCTCGCTTCAGATCTTCCTTGCTAAGGCTATCCTGGCCATTCGCAAAGCTTTCGGCACTTCCTCGGACATTGCCTCCTTGGTCGTTGTCTTGAGACTCCTGTTGTTTTTTATCTTGTTGTTGTTCTCTTTCTTGTTCCTTGTGACTTGTTCCTTGTGACTTTTGGCCTTGATCCTGCTGCTGCTTATCAAGTCCCTGTTGTTTTTTAAA
>CAZGAS010000012.1:0-28867 GCA_964523875.1 uncultured Planctomycetia bacterium
TTTAAGAAACTTTTACTTGTATTTTTTTTACTAGTTGGGGTTTCGTTGTTGAATCCTTATTTTTTTAAGGGTGCAGCTTATCCCGCAGATGTCTTATTTTCCGCGATAGGTGACTCTTTAAGCAGTTCTTATGCCTTTAGCTCTGTTAGCGAATTAGCCGGTATCCCGGTTACGTGTATTATATTGAACCAGAGCTTCTCGTTGTTGAGCGCGACAATTATAATATTTTTTACCTCTCTTTTGCTCAATCTTAGAAAAGCGGATATTTTTGATATCATACTATTTATTTCGTTACTCTCTATTACCATTGTTGCGAACAGGCATATAGGAATGCTTGCCTTGGCACTAGGGATATTGACACTTTTTAATCTAAAAAACGTACAAAGAGAAGGGCCATTTTTGTGGGAGGCCGGTAAGGGGGCTGTTAAAAAGTTATTGCTCCGGGTTGCATATATTGTATTTACACTCTTTTTAATCTATAACCTCTTTAATATCGCAAGAGGCGTTACAGCCGCCTTTAATAAGCGCTATATATATAATCTTAATTGTGACACAAAATCATTTATATTGGGTAAAGATAAATTCGCATTTAACCAACCATTTGGTGCCGCCCAATTTTTAAAAGAAAATCACGTAAAGGCTAATATATTCAACTTTTTTAATCACGGTACCTATCTTATTTTTGCTCTTTATCCTGATTGCAGGGTGTTTATTGATGGAAGGACAGAGGTCTATGGCGATACATTATTACGAACATGGAACAAGATACGTAGAAATCCGAAGTTAATAGATAATATTAAAAACAATCTTAGCATTGATTGTGTAGTTTTGCCTTGTGCAGGAGATTTAGCAAGTGCTTTTTTTAAATATCTCTACAATAGCAAAGAATGGAAACTCGTTTTCTTTAATGGAAAGAGCTCAGTATTTTTGTTAAATAATAAGAGATTCAAAGATATAACTGAAAAAAATGAGATTAAGCTGGACAGCTTTCAGGTTAATCCTGATATGGTTTTGCTCGAGACCGCGAGAAAGGAAAAGATATATCCCGGAATATTTATATCAACAGCCAATTTTTTTTACGAGATAGGCATGTATGATAAAGGCCTTGATCTTATTAACATAGCTGAGCAGATAATGGAGAGTAACTATGATATACACAATCTTAAGGCCATACTTCTTTTTAAGCTTAACAGGCCAAAGGAGTCGATAGAGGAATTCATAAAGGCCATTAATCTGGAGCCTGAGAATCCAGAAATATACAGAAACATAGGTGGTTTTTATCAGGGAATAGGAAAACCGGGCATAGCAAGAGAATATTTCGAGGCAGGGTTGCTGATAGATCCTGGTAATAAGGAGCTTAAGGGCTTCCTTGAGTCTTTAAGCAGCCAGGTTGGTTAGAAGAGAATTAGCCGCGCAAAATCCGCTTCAATAAGCAGGCAAAAATCCTTTGACATATAGAAGTACTATGATATAATCTATTACTACTTATTGTACTATATAACGAAAGGCCTCAAATATGAGAAGTGATGTTACGAAAAAAGGACTGGAAAGAGCTCCTCACAGGGCACTTTTATACGCTACAGGTGTTAGGAAACAGGATTTGGACAAGCCTTTTATAGGTATAGCATCAAGTTTTACAGATCTTATACCAGGGCATGTTGATATGAGGCTCTTAGAGCGTGAGATAGAGCATGGTGTATGCTCTGGTGGTGGAAAACCATTTGTATTTGGCATACCTGGTGTATGTGACGGTATAGCAATGGGTCACGCGGGAATGAAGTATTCTTTATCATCCCGTGAGCTTATAGCGGATTCTGTTGAGAGCGTTGCTATGGCACATGCATTAGATGGCCTTGTACTGCTTACAAACTGTGACAAGATAACCCCGGGTATGCTTATGGCAGCGGCACGGCTTGATATACCTGCTATTGTTGTTACAGCGGGTCCTATGCTTTCAGGCATGTACAGGATGAAGAGGCGTTCATTTGTAAGGGATACCTTTGAGGCTATGGCAAAGAGGCAGAAGGGTGAGATATCAGAGGCTGAGATGGAGAACCTTGAGATATGTTCCTGCCCCGGCGGGGGTTCATGCCAAGGCTTATATACAGCAAATACAATGGCCTGTATTACAGAGACACTTGGTATGTCTTTGCCCGGATGCGCTACAGCCCTGATTAATTCAGCTAAAAAGAAGCGTATAGGTTTTTCAAGCGGTGAACAGATAGTTACATTGGTCAAGAAGAATATTACAACCCGTAAGATCATAAATAAGGCCTCTGTATATAATGCTGTTATGGTGGATATGGCTTTAGGCGGTTCAACAAACACTATGCTTCATATACCGGCTATTGCTCATGAAGCGGGAGTAGAGCTAAAACTTGATGAGCTTGACCTGATATGTAAAAAGACGCCGCATATTACGGATATTCGCCCTGGTGGTGAATATTTCATGGAAGACTTAGAATATGCCGGCGGTATACCCGCTGTATTAAAGAGGCTGTTACCAAAACTTAAGAATAATATTACGGTCACTACCAGTTCCTTGAAAGATAGCATAAGAAACGCGCCTATTTATGATGATGATATAATACGCCCGATAAATAAGGCGTATCATAAAGAGGGCGGCATCGCTGTGTTAAAGGGCAATATTGCTCTTGATGGCTGTGTGGTAAAACAGAGCGCGGTTTCAAAAGCCGCAATGACATTTGTTGGCAAGGCGGTCTGCTTTGATTCAGAAGAAGAGGCCATGAAGGCGATAATGGCAGGTGCCATAAAACATAGAAGCGTAATAGTTATAAGATACGAAGGCCCTAAAGGCGGGCCTGGTATGAGAGAGATGCTCGCGCCTACAGCAGCTATAGCTGGCATGGGCCTGTCAAAAGAGATAGCGTTAATTACGGATGGAAGGTTCTCAGGGGGGACGCGAGGCCCATGCATAGGCCATATCTCCCCGGAAGCGGCAGCAGGAGGGGCGATAGCTATAATAAAAGACGGTGATCTTATCTCCATTGATATACCAAAGAGAAAAATAGAGCTTAAGGTGTCAAAGACTGCGATTAAAAAGAGGCTGCGTATGTGGAGGCCTAAGAAGCCGAAGATAACAACAGGCTATTTAGCTCGATATTCAAAGATGGTAGAGTCCGCGGCTCGTGGAGCAATTTTGTCAGTATAAGTATTCTGACCCTGTTTCTGTTTCAATCAGGACAGTGGGCCACAGAACGCCCACCGTCCCGATAGAAACGGAAACAGGGTCGAGACACTATAATATATGGAGAAATCATGAAATTAAAAGGCGCAAATATACTTATTGAGTCACTGAAAAAAGAGGGTGTTGAGATAATATTCGGGTATCCCGGGGGTGTCTTACTGCCTGTTTTTGATGTATTATATGAGGCCCCTATCAAGTTTATACTTACAAGGCATGAACAGGGTGCCGCGCATGCCGCTGATGGTTACGCGCGCGTTACCGGAAAGGTTGGTGTCTGTTTAGCTACATCCGGCCCAGGTGCTACTAATCTTGTTACCGGCATAGCAACAGCGTATATGGATTCTGTGCCAATGGTTGCGATTACGGGGCAGGTTAAGACAAACCTTATAGGTAGTGATGCTTTTCAGGAAGCGGATATTACAGGTATTACGCGTCCGATAACAAAACATAATTATCTTGTAAAAGATGTTAATGAGCTCGCGGGTATTATAAAAGAGGCGTTCCATGTTGCTAATAGCGGAAGGCCCGGCCCTGTTTTAATAGACCTTCCTGTTGACGTGACATTAGCGGAGGCAGAGTTTAACTATCCTGCCAATCTGAATATAAGAAGCTATAAACCTACTTATGAAGGTCATCCTGGACAGATAAAGAAGGCTGCCAAGGCTATAAAAGATTCCCATAAGCCTTTGATATACGCGGGTGGCGGTATTATAATATCCGGCGCGGAGAAAGAGCTTTTCAAGTTAGCCAAGGAGTGCCAGATACCTGTTACAACTACGCTTCTTGGCATGGGTGGATTTCCTGAAACAGACTCCCTCTCATTAAAGATGCTGGGTATGCATGGTACGGTTTATGCCAATAACGCTATAATGGAGAGTGACCTTATAATTGCCATAGGGTCGAGATTTGACGATAGGGTTACGGGAAAACTCGATGAATTCTCTCCTCACTCGAAGATAATCCATATTGATATTGATCCTTCAAGTATCAGCAAGAATGTTCATGTAGATATTCCAATAGTTGGCGACGCGAAGAATATCTTGAAAAAATTGAATAAGATTATAAAGGCACCCGATACCTCAAAATGGCTCTCGCAGATAGATGAGTGGAAGATAAAAGGCCCGTTAAAATACGATGATACAGGTGATGTTATTAAGCCTCAGTTTGTTGTTGAGCAGATATATGAGGTAACAAAAGGTAAGGCTATAATAGCTACTGAGGTTGGGCAAAATCAAATGTGGGCGGCACAATTCTATAAATATAACCAACCACGTACCTTCTTGTCCAGCGGTGGCTTAGGCACTATGGGGTATGGATTCCCTGCCGCGATAGGAGCGCAGGTAGCCAGGCCGGAAGGGGTAGTCTTTGATATAGCGGGTGATGGTTCTATACAGATGAATATACAGGAACTTGCTACAGCCGTTATAAACAAGCTTCCTATTAATATAGCTATTCTGAATAACTCCTGCCTTGGTATGGTGCGGCAATGGCAAGAGCTCTTTTACGGCAAGAGGTATTCACATACATGTTTTGACAAGGCATGCCCTGATTTTGTAAAGGTAGCCGAGGCCTATGGAGCCGTTGGTATAAGGGTTACTAAAAAAGAAGATGTAAGGCCCGCTATCAAGAAAGCGATAGCTACCAAGAATACAGTTGTTCTTGATTTTATTGTTGAAAATGAGGAGAATGTAATGCCAATGGTCCCCGCGGGGGAGGCTATAAACCGCATGATCGGCGGCATGGCTTAATTTAAGTATCCTGACCCTGTTTCTGTTTCAATCAGGACAGTGGGCTACAGAACGCCCACCGTCCCGATAGAAACGGAAACAGGGTCGAGACACTAAGATAAGGAAATAACATATGAAACATATAATCTCAGTTTTAGTGGAAAATAAGTTCGGGGTATTAGCGCGCGTATCAGGGCTTTTTAGCGCCAGAGGTTTTAATATAAGCTCTCTGGCAGTTGGGGAAACCGAGGATCCTACTATTTCACGGATGACTATTATTGTGAAGGCGGATGATAAGATTCTTGAGCAGGTAAAGAAGCAGTTGAATAAGCTTATAGATATAATCCTTGTTAAAGACTATGTAAAAAAAGAGCATATAGACAGAGAACTTGTTCTCTGTAAGGTCGTTGTTAATAAGCAGAACAAAGATAATGCCTTAAAGATGCTTAAGGTTTTACCCGCGAAAATAATACAGGTTAAAGAGGACAATATCGTAGTGGAGATTGTCGGAGGCCAGGACGAGATTGATAAATTATTGGGCCTTTTGAGTAAATTCGAGATAAAAGAGACGGTACGTACAGGACGTATTGCGATGGAGCTTTGATATCATTTCGGCCCCTTTTGTAATAACAGGACCAGAATAAAACAAGGAGTAATAATGGCAAAGATATATTATGATAAGGACGCGGATCTGGAGATTCTAAAACAGAAGAGAGTTGCGATAATTGGTTATGGCATACAAGGAAGGGCCCAGAGCCTTAATCTTAGAGACAGCGGTATAGATGTTATAGTCTCTGAGCTTAAAGACACGCCAAATTATCAACAGGCGGTTAAGGATGGATTTACTCCTTTTTCAGCATCGGAGGCCACGAAGCAAGCGGATGTTATCCAGATACTTACGCAGGATCATGTACAGGCGCTTGTTTATAATGAATCGATAGTCTCTAACCTAGAAAAAGGTAATTCACTTGTCTTTTCACACGGGTTTAACATACGTTTTAAGCAGATACTTCCACCGGATGATGTAGATGTATTTATGATCGCTCCAAAAGGACCGGGGGCATTGGTACGTAGGATGTACGAAGAAGGCAAGGGCGTTCCCTGCCTTGTGGCTATATATCAGGATAAGACCGGTAAGGCGCTTGATATAGCGCTGTCCTACGCTAAGGCAATAGGCGGAACACGCGCAGGCGTAATAGAGACTACATTCGCGGAAGAAACAGAGACGGACCTCTTTGGTGAACAGACTGTTCTTTGCGGCGGGGTGACAGAGCTTGTTAAGGCAGGTTTTGATACACTTGTTGAGGCAGGGTACCAGCCTGAGATAGCGTATTTTGAATGCCTCCATGAGCTTAAACTTATTACAGACCTGATATATCAGTATGGTATGCAGGGAATGAGAAAACGTGTCTCAGATACAGCGGAATATGGTGATTACACCAGAGGTAAGAGAATTATTAACCAACAGACGCGTGATGAGATGAAGAAAATTCTTAAAGAGATAACATCCGGTGAATTCGCGAAAGAATGGATAGATGAGAATAAAAACGGTTGTGTTGACTTTAAGAAGATGAGAGAGGCTGATAAGAAGCATAAGATTGAGGAGGTTGGAGAGAGCCTTAGGTCCCTTATGCCCTGGATGGAATAGAACGTAGATAGGAAAAACAATGAAAAAACAGATTACTATATTTGATACAACCTTAAGAGACGGAGAGCAATCGCCGGGGGCAAGCCTGCGAAAGAATGAAAAACTCGAGATAGCGCAGCAGTTGCATCGTTTAGGTGTAGATATTATTGAGGCGGGTTTTCCTGTTGCTTCACCAGATGACCTAGAGGCTGTTAAGCTTATCAGCAAAAAAGTTAAGGGTCCCGTTATATGTGCCTTGGCACGCTCACTTAAAAAAGATATAGACTTTGCCTTTGAGGCTGTAAAGAAGGCCCAGCGAGCCCGTATACATGTATTCTTAGCGACAAGTAAGATACATATGCGGTATAAACTTAAGAAAGCCGAAGATGAGATATTGAAACAGGCTGTTAGCGCTGTAAAGTACGCGAAGAAATATGTAAGTGATATACAGTTTTCACCTGAGGATTCATCAAGAACAGACCCGGATTTTCTTTTTCGTGTCATTGAGGCGGTTATTGACGCGGGTGCCAGTACAGTGAATATACCTGATACTGTAGGCTACGCCATTCCTGATGAGTTTGGCAGGCTTATATATAATATAATGCGCAGGGTAGGTAATATTAATAAAGCGATAATAAGCGTTCATTGCCATAATGACCTTGGGCTTGCTGTCGCTAATTCACTGCTGGCTGTAAAGAACGGCGCCTGCCAGGTCGAATGCACTATAAACGGTATTGGTGAACGTGCCGGTAACGCGTCATTGGAAGAGATTGTAATGGCTATGTTGACACGGAAGGATTTTTTTAATAATACGACCAATATAAAGACAAAACATCTTTATGTTACCTCGCGGATGGTAAGCAGGCTTACAGGTATAATTGTACAGCCTAACAAAGCGATTATAGGATCAAATGCTTTTGCCCACGAGGCAGGTATCCATCAGGATGGAATATTGAAAAAGAGGGCCACATACGAGATTATGCAGCCTAAAGATGTCGGTTTTTCAGAGACAAAGCTTGTTATGGGAAAACACTCCGGAAAGCATGCCCTCTCCGTAAGGCTTAAAAAATTAGGCTTTAATCTTAAAGAGAATGAATTAAAAAAGGCATTTAACAAATTTAAGATTTTGGCTGATAAGAAAAAACATGTATATGATGAGGATCTAAAGGCTGTAGTTGAGGATGAGGTGGTAGCCTCGGGCGAGGTTTATAAGCTTAAACACCTGTATATTGAAGGCGGTATACAGCATATACCAAAGGCCACAATAGGTCTTGAGTTTGATAAAAATGAGTTTAAGGCAGATGCTTCTGGGGATGGACCGGTGGATGCTTGCTATAAAGCTGTAGATAAGATTACAGGTTTCCGCGGAAGATTGACAGATTATAGCATACGTTCCATTACAAGCGGTAAAGACGCTTTAGGCGAGGCCTCGATAAAACTTATTGTAAAAGGTAAAGTTATTACAGGCAGGGGCACTAGCACAGATGTTGTTGAGGCAAGTGTCAAGGCTTATTTAAATGCCATGGACAAAGTATTTTGGGCCCACTCGCGTAATCCTAAGCAGCGACTTCTGTTTAAGGAAGTATCTAAAAACCTGTAAAAGCGATCTTATATGACTAAAAGCTTTTCCCACAAGCTTTATGGATTAGTAGGTAATCCTGTTGCGCATAGCCTATCTCCAAATATGCATAATGCCGCGTTTGCTAAATTGAATATTGACGCGGTATATCTTCCTTTTCTGGCACAGAAAACCAAGCTAAAAGAAGCCATAGCCTCTTTAAGGGAGACAGGGGTCTCAGGCTTCAATGTGACTATTCCCTTCAAATCCGAGTGTATGCGATATCTTGATAAGATAGACCCGCTAGCGAGGATGATAGGCGCGGTAAATACTGTCTCGGTAAAGAAAGGCTCCCTAATAGGCAGTAATACTGATTACGCCGGTTTCCTGCGAAGCCTTAGGCAAGATCTGCGTTTTAATCCGAAGGATAAAAAAATATTCCTACTGGGCGCGGGAGGCGCGGCCAGGGCTGTTGCCTTTGCCCTTGCCAACAGTGGATCTGGAAGGATATCGATATATGATTTAATTAGCGCGAGAGCTAAAAGCCTGACAAGCGCGATAAGGAGAAATTTTCCAGGCCTCAAGATAGATGCCTGCGCGCTTAAAGAGATTCCAGGCTTGATTAAAGATTGCCAGTTGTTGGTAAACTGTACGCCTCTGGGTATGAGGAAAGATGACCCCTTGCCAATAGACGCGAAGTTACTGCATAAAGGCCTGAAGGTATACGATATTATATATACTCCTTTGAAAACAAAGCTTATAAAGGCCGCGGAGAAGAAGTCTATAAAATCGGCAGGTGGTTCTGGCATGTTGTTATATCAAGGCGTCCTGGCCTTTGAACTATGGACAAAGAGGCTGGCGCCTGTTGCGTTAATGAAAAAGGAGCTGCTTGATAGCTTAAGATGATAATATCCGCCGCTATAATAATAGGACTTATGATAGGTAGTTTCTTGAATGTATGCATCTATCGCATGCCGCGTGAAAGATCTATTGTAACGCCGCGTTCATATTGCCCGGCATGTAAGCACCAGATACCATACTACGATAATATACCTGTTTTAAGTTTTATATTGCTTTTGGGCAAATGCCGTTTTTGTAAAAAAAGCATTTCTCTAAGATATGTTACTGTTGAAGTTCTAACAGCGATTATCTTCGCAATTCTAATAAAGGTGTTAGGCCTTAACCCTGTAACGGTTATTTATATGGTATTAAGCGCAGGCCTGATTATCGCTACATTTATAGATTTTGAGTATCAAATAATACCTGATGAGATTACATATGGCGGAATGCTGGTTGGAGTTATCGCGAGCCTTGCGTTTCCTCAGCTGCATAATACTGCTAACAGGTTTTACGCGTTACGAGATTCATTATTTGGCATTATCTTAGGAGGGGCGCTGATATACCTGATCGCGTCAATAGGTACAATAGCCTTTAGGAAGAAGTTAAAAGAGATAGGCCAAGAGAGCGCTATGGGTGGAGGCGATGTAAAATACATGGCCATGATAGGAGCCTTTCTAGGTTGGCAGGGCGCTGTATTTGTATTTTTCCTGGCGCCATTCTTTGGGTCATTCGTTGGCGTAATAGAAAAATTACGCAAAAGAGCAGATATAATACCTTATGGTCCGTATCTTTCATTGGCGACTCTTATTGTTATCTTATTGGGAGATAAAATTTTACAAACAGTATTTCCGCGTTAGTGCATTAACAGTTTCAAGACTTATACATAACAGGGAGAGTACAATGTTACGATATTTAACTGCAGGCGAATCACACGGCAAAGCGTTGGTAGCTATATTGGAGGGCATGCCAGCGGGCTTAAAACTTGATGCCAGGCTGATAGATAAAGAGCTCAAGCGCAGGCAGCAGGGCTATGGCAGGGGCAAAAGGATGGAGATAGAGTCTGATAAGGTTGAGATTATATCAGGTACAAGAAAGGGTGTTACCATAGGAAGCCCTATCGCGGTTATTATTAAGAATAAGGATTTTAAGATAGAGAAGTTAGGCAGCGTGACGTGCCCAAGGCCCGGGCACGCGGATTTAGCCGGTATGATTAAATATAATACCGCTGACGCGAGAGATATACTTGAGCGTTCCAGCGCGAGAGAGACAGCGGCAAGGGTAGCTATAGGCGCGATATGCAGGATATTTTTAAATGAACTTAAGATAGATATATTCAGTCATACAAAATATATTGGTGACATAGAAGCGGATGTGGAGGATCTATCATTAGATGCCATAAAGGGAAAAGCGTTGCTCTCTTGTTTAAATTGCGCTGATAAGATATCAGAGTCTTTAATGAGAGAGAGTATAAACCAGGCGAAAAAAAAAGGCGATACACTTGGAGGAGGCTTTGAGGTCATAGGTGTAAATATTATTCCGGGGTTGGGAAGCCATGTTCATTCTGATAGAAAGATTGATGCAAGATTGTCATCAGAGCTTATGTCTATACAGGCCATAAAAGGTGTTGAGTTCGGGATAGGTTTTTTGGGTACACAGCTTCCTGGTTCTGAATTTCATGATGAGATAATCGTAAAAGGAAAGACGATTACAAGGCGTACAAATAATGCTGGAGGAGTAGAAGGCGGTATTACCAATGGCGAACCCTTAAGAGTAAGTTGCGCGATGAAGCCTATATCGACTCTTATGAATCCGCTTGCCTCTGTGGATATGAAGACAGGCAAAGCGAAAAAGGCCAGCACAGAGCGTTCGGATGTATGCGCCCTTCCAGCGGCGAGTGTTGTCGCGGAGAATGTGGCTGCTTTTGTACTCGCGCAGGCTATCCTGGAGAAGTTCGGCGGTGACTCTATGAATGAGATATGGAAGAGAATTTAAGTGTTCTGACCCTGTTTCCAAACCAAAGGGGACAGTGGGTTCTATCGCACCCACCGTCCTCTTTGGTTTGGAAACAGGGTCGAGGTATGCAGAAAGCTAACAATGAAGAATATAGTACTTGTAGGATTTATGGGAACAGGAAAGACCAGGGTTGGCAAACTCCTCGCGACTCATTTTAAGAGACAGCGGCTCTGCCTTGATGATATGATAGAATGGAAAGTAGGAAAGCCTATTAAAAGGATATTTAAAGAGGATGGAGAGGGCTATTTTAGAAAGATAGAATCAGAAGTCGTAAGGGCCGCGTCACATGATAAGGGCGTTGTAATCGATGCGGGTGGCGGAGTTGTTATTGATATAGATAATGTAAAACGCCTCAAAGAACACGGTACTGTTATATGCCTTGTAGCAAGGCCAGAGGTTATATACGACAGGACAAAAGGGAGCTTGCACAGGCCACTGCTTAATACCTCTGATCCTGTTGCCAGTATAAGAGACCTGCTGGATAAAAGGCAAGGATACTATAATCGCGCGGATTACACTATAGATACATCTGATCTCGCGCCTGAAGAGATCGTGGTAAAGATTCTTGATATAATGAAACAGATAAAATAATATGGATAATTTTAAAAAAGAACTCATCCTGCTTAATATGGTACCGGGTTTAGGCTGTATAAGATTGAAGGCCCTGATTGATGAGCTCGGGGATCCGTGTAATATATTTAAGGCCCCTGTTAAAAAGCTCAAATCTATAAGAGGTATAAGTACGCAGATAGCCGAGGCCATAAAAGGCGCGTATTCAGATTATAATGTTGATAAAGAGGCAGAGCTTATAACGAGAACCGGGGTAAAGGTCATTACCCTGTTTGATAAAGAATACCCTGAATGCCTTAAGGCTATATATGATCCGCCCATACTTCTGTATATAAAAGGAGATTTCAGGAAAGAAGACGAACTTTCGGTGGCTATAGTCGGCTCACGCAAATGCACCTACTATGGATTGAGTATGGCGGAGAAGATTGCCTCAGAGCTTGTTTCTCACAGGATAGTTATTGTTTCAGGACTCGCGCGAGGCATTGATACAGCCGCGCATAAAGGGGCTATCAAAAATAAAGGAAGAACTATAGCGGTTTTGGGAAATGGCCTTAGCCATGTATACCCAGCGGAGAATAAGGAATTGGCTGAGCATATCTCACACAATGGTATCCTGGTCTCGGAATTTCCCATGGAGACCAAGCCGTATAAACAGAATTTTCCGCGAAGGAACAGGATAATAAGTGCCCTGTCAAAAGGAGTGCTGGTTGTTGAGGCAGCGCAGAGAAGCGGTGCGTTGATTACAGCGGATTTTGCGCTTGAACAGGGTAGGGACGTTTTCGCGGTTCCGGGTATGGCAGACAGGTTTTCGTCAAATGGGACAAACGCCCTGATAAAGCAAGGCGCAAAACTTGTTGAGAGTGCGGATGATATATTAGAGGAGCTTGGCATAGGCGGGGGTGAGCCAGCTAATAAAGATACAGGTTTACATCCTTTTGCGGATTCGTGTGAAGAGAATATATTTAATATACTTTCTGAGACGCCATGTGATATAGATACTATTATCGCCAAACTTGAAATGCAGGCTCAACAGGCTAAGCTTATGCTTTTGAATATGGAGATGAAAGGCACTATCAAGCAGCTTCCCGGCAAACTATACGTAAGAGGTTAAAAGGCATGGAAGCTGGTATGCTAAAACTAATAGTACGCGTTAGTGTGATAGTTCTCCTGATTACCGGTTCTCTATTATGTCAAGGTTACGCGTTAGCTGTTGATAGAAAATCTGATTATAGGCTTAAGCAGAAGATTGAAAAGGCTATAGTGAGCCTTGAGAATAAGAGAGGAAACATACGCAGAACCGCTAAGAACGACCTTATAAACTGGGGCGCTGATTCAGTGAAACCGCTTATCGCGGTAGTAAGGAACTGGAAAAATCAGCCCGCTGATTTAAGGGTTGTATGCGTTGATATACTTGGCAGGATAAAAGATAAGAAGGCAGTACCCGTTATTATCGATGTCTTAAATGAGAAAAAGATGACAATGAGGTGTAATGCCGCGCGGGCCTTAGGTAATATTGGTGACAAAAGAGCCGCGCCCGCGCTTATAAGACTGCTTGGTGATCATGAATGGCAGGTAAGATTTTACGCGGTGGAGGCCCTTGGAAAAATCGGTGATAAGGACGCGTCAAAACCGCTGGCGAATCTTCTTTTAATTGATTCCAGCCAAAGAGTACGTTTCGCGGCGATTGAAGGTTTAGCCGCATTAGACTCAAGGGCTGAATACAGGGCTGTGCTTGAGGCGTTTTCTGATAAGAATCTTAAGATAAGGAGCTACGCTATAGACCTTGCTTCTAGCTGGATGGTTCAGGGTGCTGTTGACGCAATCATTAATAGGCTAAAGAGCGACAGGTCAAATAAGGTAAGGGCATCTTCCGCTTACGCGCTCGGTATCTATGCTAGTTACGACGCTGTTCCGGCATTGATAGACGCTCTGAATGACGATTATAAGAATGTACGGATATGCGCCATCAGGGCACTGGAGAAGATATCAGGCCAGGATTACGGCAAAGACGAGCAGAAGTGGAATCATTGGTTTGAACTAAATAAAGATGAGGCTAAAGAATAATGAAAAGATCAATGGTAATTGTAGAATCTCCGGCAAAGTCAAAGACCCTGGCTAAATTTCTTGGGCCAAAATATGATGTTACATTTTCCATGGGCCATCTTATAGATCTGCCTTCAGGCAGTATGGGTGTTGATGTTGAGAACTCTTTTAAGCCGGAGTATGTTGTTGTCCCTGCGCGTAAAAAAATGGTGCAGGAGCTTAAGAGCAAGGCAAAAGATAAGACCGTTGTCTATCTGGCTACAGACCCTGACCGCGAGGGCGAGGCGATAAGCTGGCATCTCGAGAGAGAACTTACCTCTTCCGGACAGAAGATGCTGCGCGTAGAGTTCCATGAGATTACAAAAGAGGCGATAGAACATGCCTTCAAAAACCCGCGTTCTATAGATATAAACAGGGTCAATGCCCAACAGGCAAGGCGCATACTTGACAGGATAGTAGGTTATAATCTTTCCCCGCTTTTATGGGAGAAGGTTGGCCGCGGTTTAAGCGCGGGAAGAGTACAATCTGTAGCCCTGCGCCTTATTGTAGAGAGAGAGGATGAGATAAACGCGTTTAAGCCCGTGGAGTATTGGGAGTTAGAGGCAGAGCTTAAAAAGAAGCATTCTGAAAAGAGGTCTAACTTTATCGCGAAACTTGTCCAGGTTGATGGAAAGAAGCCCAAGATAACGAATAAAGTAGGTTCGGACAAGCTTGTAGGAGATTTGAGTAAAAGCGTTTTTTCAGTATTTGAATTAAAGCAGCAGCAGAAGACAAGAAGGCCCTCTGCTGCCTATACCACAAGCACAATGCAGCAGGATGCCTTTAATAAACTCAGGTTTTCAGCAGGCAGGACTATGCGCCTGGCACAACAGTTATATGAGGGCCTTGCGTTAGAGCAGGGAGATGAGACAGGCCTTATAACATATATGAGGACAGATTCTATAAATATCTCAAAGGAGGCCCAGGCTAAGGCCAAGGGGTATATAGAAAAGAATTTTGGGAAAGAATACATTCCGAAACAACCGCATAAGTTTAAAAAATCAAAACATAAGACACAGGACGCGCACGAGGCCATAAGGCCCACCTCTGTGGAAAGGTCCCCTGATTCAATGAGTAAATACCTGAGTGCTGACCAGCTAAAGCTATATACGTTAATCTGGAAAAGGTTTTTACAGAGCCAGATGGCGGCAGCTCTTTTTAGCATACAGACAATAGATGTAGCCGCGGCAACAGATAATGCGGATAAAAAATACCTATTCAGGACCTCAGGGAGCAGGGTAATCTTTGACGGTTTCCTGAAACTTGATAATAAGCCACAGGATGAAGAGGCTATGCCCCCGCTGGATAAGGAAGAGGTACTTGACCTTGTAAGGCTCATGCCATCCCAGCACTTCACAAAACCCCCTGCTCGATATTCTGATGCCTCTTTAGTTAAGGATCTTGAGGAAAAAGGCATAGGCCGCCCCAGTACCTATGCGCCTATTATCTTTACAATTGTACAGCGTAACTATGTTGAGAGGAAAGCCGGTTATTTTTATCCTACAGAAGTAGGCATAGTAGTAACAAGGCTTCTTGTAAAGCATTTTCCTGATATACTGAATGTAAGTTTTACAGCGAGCATGGAGAATGATTTAGATAAGATTGAAGAAGGCGATATGGACTGGGTCAGGGTCTTAAGTGATTTTTATAAGCCATTTACTAAAGATTTATTACTCGCACAGGACAAGATGGAGGATATGAAAAAACAGAAAGTTCGCACTGATTATAAGTGTGAGATCTGCGGAAAGGCAATGCTCTTTCGCTGGTCAAGAAGGGGCACATTTCTTGGGTGCTCAGGGTTTCCAAAATGTAAAAATTCAAAACCGGCGAAAAGAACCAAAGACGGTAAGATAGAGCTTGTAGAGGTTGAGGGAACAGACCAGGTCTGTGGTAAATGCGGAAAACCCATGATAGTAAAATATTACAATAAGGGCAGATTTTTGACTTGTTCCGCTTACCCACGCTGTGAAAATACCAAGCCTTTTCCAACAGGTGTTAAATGCCCCCAACCTGATTGCGGCGGGGAGCTTGTAGAACGCAATTCAAGGCGTGGGTTATTTTATGGTTGCTCAAAATATCCTGACTGTAAATACACCAGCAGAAAATTACCGGAAAAAGAAGAATAACCCGGTACCTTTCAAGCCGCTTAGAGAGAGTGGGCAAGGACTAAAGCATGCAGAGATATGTTGATAAATTCATAAGATATCTTGAGATTGAAAGAGAGGCGTCAGCGCATACCAGTTTAAATTACAGGATAGACCTGAAGCGTTTCGCTAGATTCTTAGGTAAAAAAGGGTTAGAAGATGTTGACTACCTGTTTATCAGGCAATTTCTGGCGGATTTAAGGCGCGCGAATCTTTCACGTGCCTCGATAGCGAGGATTCTATCCGCGCTTAGAAGTTTTTTTAAATTTCTTGTTAGGGAGAAGCTTGTTGAGGTAAACCCCCTGTCGGGCATAGCAACGCCTAAGAGAGAGAAAAAATTGCCTGTTTTTATGCAGGAGACAGATATCGTAAAACTCATTGAGGCGCCCGCGGATGACATGCTGGGTTTAAGGGATAGGGCTATATTAGAGACCTTATATAGTACCGGCATGAGGGTGTCAGAGCTTGTTAACATGGATATTGATAATTGTGATTTTGTAGGTGATGTTATTAAGGTCTTTGGAAAGGGTAAAAAAGAGAGGCTTGCCCCTATCGGCGGAAAGGCTTCTCAGGCTATTAATGATTACATTCAAGCTTCACAGATAGCGCGTTCTCCGGAAAAAAAGGCAATATTCTTAAATAAGAACGGTAAACGTATTACTGACAGGTCGGTAAGAAGGGTAGTTGACCATTATGTAAAGAAGGCCTGCTTGCAGAATGGGATATCTCCGCATACGTTTCGCCACTCTTTTGCTACGCACCTATTGAACAGAGGCGCGGACCTAAGATCTGTGCAGGAACTTTTAGGCCATGCAAGCCTTTCTACAACGCAGATATACACCCATGTTAGTACAGAGAGAATGAAGGCTGCTTATCAGAAGGCCCATCCCCGCGCGTAGGTTAAGGGATTCAGGAGTAAGGTATTAAGAATTAAGGACTAAGTGGTAAGGATTAAGAATTTAATAGAAAAAGCTTAATTCTTACCACTTACCACTTACAACTAAACATATATATAACTTATGAGTATTATATATAATATTATATTTATACTATTTGCTTTTTTTTATCTGCCCCTTTTTTTGTTTAAAGGAAAGAGGCGGCAGGGGATAGCTTTACGTTTTGGCATATATCCACTAAAGCTTGTAAAGAGCCTAAGCGAAAAAAAGAATCTTTGGGTACACGCTGTTAGTGTAGGTGAGATTATGGCTGTCCTGCCGTTGATTAAGCAGATAAGAGAGAAGCACCCTGATTACAGGGTAGTTATTACCACAGTGACTGAGACAGGTAGTATCGCGGCGGAGAAGATAAAGACAAGTGATGAGATAGCGGTCTTTTTGCCATTTGATATAACATTTATAATAAAAAAGGTAATTAGATATATAGCGCCGGCCGCTCTTATTATAGTAGAGACTGAATTATGGCCAAACCTTATCAGGATGATAGCCGGCAGCGGGGTTAAGGTATTTCTTGTTAATGGCAGGATATCAGATAATTCATTAAGTAGATACAGGCTAATAAAGCCTTTACTGAAAAAGTTATTGGCCAGGATAAGCCTGTTATTTATGCAGACAGAGGATCAGAAAAGTCGGATTATATCTCTTGGTGCGGAGGCCTCTATTGTTACGGTTCCGGGGAACATAAAATTCGACAGCGTCTTTTCTGGCGATACATTACAATACGACGAAGAGAAGATACGGTTATCTTTATGCCTTGATACCCATGACAAGCTTTTTATCGCAGGCAGCACACACCCGGGCGAGGAAGAGATTATGCTACGTTCTTTTGCAGGGCTTAAGGAAGAATTTTCCGGACTGAGGCTGCTTATAGCGCCCCGCCATATAGAGCGCGTAAAAGAGATGCAAAGGCTTATAACCGATCAGGGCTTAACCCCTGTTTTAATATCAACGCTATCGGCTGAAAGCCCTAAGATATCAGCCGAGGATATTTTAATACTTGATACAATAGGTCAACTCAGAAGCCTTTACAGCATAGCGGAGATAGTCTTTGTAGGTGGAAGCCTTGTTAAGAGAGGTGGACAGAATATGATTGAGCCCGCGGCATTAGCGAAACCTATCCTGTTGGGCCCGTATACTTATAATTTTCATGACATTGTTGAGATGCTGCTGAAAAATAATGCGGCTATTACAGTTAAGGATACCAGGATGCTTACAGAGTCTTTGAGAAGGCTATTAACCGGTGCTGTTTTACGCGATAGCCTTGGACAGAACGCGCGACAGGTAGTGCATTCAAACAGGGGCGCGACAGCGAGGATACTCCAATCTATTGAAGATGAAAAGGTATTTTTATAATATAATTACAGGTAATAACAGGGTTGCCTTTGGGTGTCTTCTAAGGCCTTTGCTTATCGCGCTCTCTTTTTTATTCTTTGCGGGAGTCCAGACAAGACGCCTCTTTTACAAGATAGGCGTATTAAGATCCGTAAAATTAGAAAAACCTGTAATAAGTGTGGGAAATATAACCTGGGGCGGCACGGGAAAGACACCGTTTTCAGAGGCGCTGCTTCATAGATTTCTACGAGACGGCCAGAGGCCTGCTCTCCTGACAAGAGGATATGGTAAAGATGAAGAGAAGGTTATCCGCCAGAACCTTCCGGGCCTCGATATACTCAGCGGAAAAGAAAGGCTCTTAAATGCCTTGCGTGCCCAGAAGGATACAGATATAAGCCTTTTTTTAATGGATGATGGATTTCAGCACCTGAGCATCAAAAGAGACGCGGATATTGTAACTATTAACGCGACAGATCCTGTTGGAAACGGTTTTTTAATCCCCGCCGGCATATTACGAGAACCCTTGAATGCCTTAAAGCGCGCTGACATGGTTATAATAACAAAATCAGACCTTGTCAGCAAAGAGAGGCTTTCCAGGATTAAAGAGCATATCCGTCACGTGTCAGGTGATATTGATATCTTTGAGGCAATACATGAACCGGCCTTTTTTTATACAGCTTCTAACGAAAGGAAACCGCTTGACTGCCTTAGACAGAATAGGGTTTGCGCGATATCAGGTTTAGCGGATAATAATTCTTTTAGCGTGACATTAAGTCAGCTTGATGTCACGGTTGTTTCGCGCCTTTTGTATATGGACCACCATAGGTATGTTAGCGCTGATATGGAGAAGATAGCGGATGCTGTGGCAAAAGATAATGCGGATGCAATAGTAACTACTGAAAAAGATTGGATAAAACTAAAAGATATAGCAATGCCGCTCGCGCTAAAAGAGGCGGATATACTGGTACTTAAGATAGAGGTAAAGGTGAAAGAAGATGAAGTTTTCTACAGGAGATTATCTACTTTATTATCTGGCTAAGGTGGTTTCTTATTTTTTTAGAACTATGCCAGTAAGACTCGCGCTTTTTATCGCGAGAAGATTAGGGGCATGCTTCAGTATGGTAAGCCCCAAGCGTTACAGGATAGCTTACGCGAATCTTAAGGCAGCATTAGGTAAGGATTATAAGCCAAAAGAGCTGAAGAGAATCTTACACAAAACATACTCGAATATAGGCCAGGGCATTGTAGACCTGTTTCTTTTGCCGAAGATGGATGACAGGTATATATCCCGTTATATCAGATTTGAGAATTTCAATATCGCGCAAGAGGTTCTTAAAAACAAGAAAGGCCTTATCTTTCTTACGGCCCATTTCGGTACATGGGAAATATCACATGCCGCGATGCCTTACAAGGGCTTGGCTTATAAGGGGATAGCGAGAGAACAGAAACCACACCATTTAAATGAGCTCTTAAATTATTACAGGCAGCTGCACGGTTGTAAAATTATCATGAAAGGCCCCGCTGTAAAAGAGGCCCTAAGGACATTACGCTCAAACGGCATAGTGGGCATGCTTGTTGATCAGGACGCAGGAAAGAAGGGTATATTCGCGAATTTGTTTTCAAGGCCCGCGTCGTGGAACAATGGGGTTATGGAGATGGCACTAAAAACAGGTGCTGTAATAGTTCCTGGTTTCGCGATAAGGGAGAGAGGCCCTTTTATAAGATTTATAATGTTTGACCCTATTAAGCTGCGTGAGGATATAGATAAGAAAGAGGCGGTAGTTGATGGTTTCAGGCAGTACGCGTCTACATTAGAAGGCATGATAAGAAAATATCCGGAGCAATGGCTCTGGCAGCATCGGCGATGGAAATCCACACCAGTCAGGAATGTTGTTATTCTTAATGATAAGAGGACAGGGCACCTGCGTCAATCCGAGGCGCTCTTGAAAGCCATACGGGATATATGGGAAAAGAAAGGTTATAAGCGGGAAGATATCAGGGCAAAGGTTATAGATGTGAACTTTAAGAATACTCTATGCGGGCAGTTTATATCTATTTGTAGCAATCTATCCAACGCCCGTTGCCAGGGTTGTATGAGATGCCTGGCTCTTAATTTAAAGAAGACTTCCTACGACGCTCTTATGAAAAATTACGCGGATATCGTAATCTCATGCGGCTCTTCGACCGCCGGAGTCAATCTTTTTCTATCCAGGGAAAATAATTCTAAATCTATTGTGATTATGAAGCCTCCGCTAATCGCGTTGAATAAATTCAATCTTGCCCTAATCCCCAGGCATGATATGCCGCCAGTGGCGGGAAACGTGGCCATCACCAATGGCGCCCTAAATCTTATTGATAGTAAGCGTTTGATGTTTTACGCGGATAAGCTTCAAGAGAGGTTGGGCCCGTTAAAAGAACGAAGGATAGGCCTTTTGCTTGGAGGCAACGCAAAGGATTTTAAGATGGACTATAAGGCAATAGAGGTGATGGCAGATAATCTTATTAAGGCTGCCAAGAAATACGACGCGGAGATATTTATTACCACATCACGGCGTACCCCGGGAGGGGTAGATGAACTCTTGAGAAAGAGGTTCTCCGAGGACGAAAGATGCAGGTTACTGGTTGTTGCTAATGATAAAAATAGCGAAGGCATAGTAGAGGGCATTCTCGGGTTATCAGATGTTGTCCTGGTATCTGAAGAATCGATATCTATGATATCTGAGGCAGCGTCAAGTAAGAGCTACACAATAGTTTTTACTCAGGGCAATTATAGCGATAAGAGGCACATAAGTTTTCTTAATAACCTGCATGATAAAGGATTTATAGAGATAGAAGAGAGCCGGAATATCTATGACGCAATTGCAGGCGTATTCAAGACAGGCAAGGAGCAGGCCCTTCTGAATGATTCGTTTGAGATAAAAGAGACGTTGAAGAAGATGCTCTGATAATAAGGGCACAAGGGGTAAGGCACAAGGAGTAAAGTATTAAGTATTAAGAATTAAGTATTAAGTATTAAGGCGTAAAAATGACAAAAACATTTAGAGATTTAAAGGTTTGGCAAAAATCACACGATTTTACATTTATACCGACTAATATTGTTGAAGGTTTTAAAAGAAGAAGCACAAAAGAATATAGTCATTTTTTGAATATTGCAGATAGTTCCTTGGAAGAAACTAAATATCATTTGATATTATCATTAGATTTAGAATATTTATCTAATAAAGATTCTAAAAAATTAGAGAATTATGTGATGAAATCGGCAGGATGTTAAACGGATTGCAAAAGAAACTTAATACTTACAACTTAATACTTAATATAAAATACAAATAATGAATATACTGCAAGTACTACCAGAACTTGAAAGCGGTGGAGTAGAGACCGGTACCATTGATCTTGCCAAGGAGCTTGTTCTACAGGGGCATAGAGCTGTAGTTATCTCAAGAGGAGGCAAACTTGTAGATGGGTTGGAGGCCTGTGGCGGAAAACATTACAGCCTACCTGTACACGAAAAGAATATTTTTACAATCATAAGCATGATAGGCGCTATAAAGGATATAATAAAGAAAGAAGAGATAGATATTGTTCATGCGCGAAGCAGGGTTCCTGCTTTCGCGGCATTTTTCGCCGCGCGCGGGGCAGGTGTCCCGTTTATAACTACCTGCCATGGTTATTATTCAAAACACTTTTTTAGCAGGGTAATGGGCTGGTCCAGGTTTGTAATAGTCGCGAGCAACGTAGTTGCCCGCCATATGATAGATAGTTTTGATGTCCCGCGGGAAAGGATAAGGCTTATACCACGGGGTGTTGACTTGGAGAAGTTTACGTATATAAAACCGGATATATCAAAACCTAAGAAGGAATATACAGTAGGAGTCGTAGGGCGTATCACCCCGATAAAAGGGCACATCTATTTTATCCGGGCAATATCAAAGGTAGTAAGATTGGTGCCTAATATAAAGATATTGATTATCGGGGATGCCCCAGCCTCAAAACCTAAATACCGACAGGAGCTTGAAGTGCTTATAAGGCGCCTCTCACTTACTAAATATATCAGCTTCTTAGGCGTCTGTCATAACATACCGGAGAGGATGAAGGGCCTTGACCTGCTGGTAATGCCCTCTATCGGGGAAGAGACATTCGGAAGGGTAATAGTTGAAGCCCAGGCATCAGGAGTGCCTGTAATTGCCAGCAAGATAGGCGGTATAGTTGATATTATTAAGGATGGAGAAAATGGTATATTAGTAGGAGCAAGAGATTGGAGCGGACTTTCAGAAGCGATAATCAGGGCTCTCAAGGATAAAGATTTGAGACAGCGATTAGCCCAAAAAGGAAGGTCCTGTGTCGAAAATAATTTTACATTGACGCATATGTATAAGAAGACAATAAAGGTTTATAACGAGGCACTCAATTCCTACAGGATATTAATAATCAAGTGGAGCGCTCTGGGTGATATAATCCTCTCTTTGCCGGCGCTTAAGGCAATAAGGAATAAATTTCCTAAGGCGCATATCAGTTTATTGACAAGCAGAGAAGGCCTTGACATCATAAAGCGTTACCCTTATATAAAAGAATTCTTTACAATCAAGCCCTCAAGCGGGCTTGAGGGCATTGGAATGCTAATGAACCTCTCTTCAGAATTAAGAAAGGCTTCTTTTGATTTAGTATGTGACATACAGAACAATAGGAAGAGCCATTTAGTATCATTTCTATCGTTGGCGCCACGCAGGCTTGGTTATAGGAGCGGCCACCTCGATTTTTTATTAACAGAGCCATTAGACGGAGCGCGGATGAAGATGCCGCCTATTGAGCACCAGTTTAGGCTTTTAAAACAACTTGGTATACATTCAACTCCTGAATTGCCGTTGCTTATGATATCCAATCAGGAATTAGAATATGCTGATAGCTTGGTCAGTGAGAGTTGGATAGGGAGGTCAGAGGCCTTAGTGGGTATAAGCCTTAGCGCGAGCCAGCGATGGCAGACAAAGGTCTGGCCAGCGGAAAATCTCGCGAAGTTATGTGACCTGCTCGCTCAAAGCAGGATAAGGGTAGTAATAACAGGTACAAAAGAAGATGCCATATACGCGAGGAGAGTGCGTATGCTTACTCGCAGTAAACCGTTTGATATCACCGGAAGGACTAGTGTTATGCAGCTCGCGGCGGTTATTAAAAAGTGCCAGGTCTTTATAACATCCGATTCAGCCCCTATGCACATAGCCCTCTTTTGCCAAGTCGCGTTTGTCGCTCTCTTTGGGCCGACCAGCCCTAAAAGGCACCTGCAGCCTAATGGCAGATATCGTGTTATCTGCAAGCAGTTAAAGTGCTCGCCTTGCTATAAGCCAAAATGTGGCGATCCTATATGTATGCGGAAGATAACTCCGGAAGAGGTTTTTGTTGCTGTTAAAGAATTGCTTAAGGTCTCATCATGAAGATATTACTATTGGCTACGCATTTGAATCTGGGGGGCATAGGTACATATACCACCTCTTTAGCTATGGAGCTTAAGGCCATGGGCAAGAAGGTTGTTGTAGCCTCTAGCGGTGGTGAGCTTGTCGAGGAATTAGAGAAGAAGGGTATTACGCATATAAATATACCGGTCAATACAAGCGCTGATATAGGCATGCACACTCTATTCGCGTATCTTAAGCTTTTACCTGTTATAAGAGACGGGTCAATAGATATTATACACGCGCAGACAAGGGTAACCCAGATTATCGCGAAGATGCTTTCAGGAAGCAGCAAGACGGCCTTTGTAACTACATGTCATGGATTCTTCAAAAGAAGGATATTTAGGCGGGCATTCCCCTGTTGGGGAACGCGGACAATAGCTATAAGTGACGCTGTTCGCCAGCACCTTGTTTATGATTTTAAACTGCCAAAAGAGAGTATAAGTGTTGTTTGTAACGGTATTGAGATAAAGAGGTTTAACAGGTTAGTATCTTCTGAGGATAAGCTCCATATAAAAAAAGAATACGGGCTAAACAATCAGCCTATAATAGGCATAATATCCCGCCTATCAAGTGTTAAGGGCCATAAATATCTTCTTAGCGCGTTTGCCCTAGCCTTGAAAAAGATGCCGGGCATACAACTGCTTATTATTGGCGATGGCCCGCATAGGTATAAGAAGGGGTTAGAGAGTCAGGCAGAGGCCTTGGGCATAACCAATAATGTTAAATTTCACGCTGCCTGCAAGGACACATCTATACCGCTTTCTGTCATAGACCTCTTTTGTAATCCGTCATTACAGGAAGGATTGGGTCTTTCCATATTAGAGGCCATGGCTATGAAGATTCCGGTTGTAGCGTCGGATGTTGGCGGTATCTATACATTGATACAGGACAATTATAATGGCCTACTGGTTCCGCCCAGGGATGCAGAGGCCCTCAGCAACGCGATACTCGATATTCTCTCTGATAAAAAAAGAGCGAAAAATATGGGTGAGCTCTCAAGGAGCATTGCTGAAGAGAGATTTACAGTAAGGATGATGACAGAGGGGATATTAAATGTATACGAGAGGGCTATTAAGCAGAGAAAGGCCAGGTAGGGTTTATATATGTTGAAGAGAACGATATTTTATTCTTTAATAGTATTTTTAATGCTTATCCTTTTGACCTTTGGCCTGATACTGCATTCCGGTTATGTTGTACCTGTTCTTATGTATCATAGCGTAGACCAGAACTGGAGAGAGTCAAAGCTAAGCGTATCGCCGGAGAGCTTTAGAAGACAGATGGAGTTCTTAATAAAGAATAAGTACAATATTGTTTCGCTTCAAAAACTTAAACAGCTGCAGGAATCTGGTAAGTCGATACCTCATAAGACAGTGACGATTACATTTGATGATGGTTATGAGAATAATTATATTAATGCCTTTGGTGTGCTGAAAGAGCATAATATACCTGCCGCTATCTTTGTGGTCTTAAATAAGATAGGCAGAAGCGGGTATCTTACATGGCCTCAGATAGAGGAGATGGCTAAAAATAACATAGAGATAGGCAGCCATACCTTGTCAGAGTGCTACCTGCCCGCGGTGGATGACAAGGTACAGCTTAAGAGAGAGATACATGATTCAAGGCGCATACTAAAAGAGAGAATATCGCAAGCGGGAGATTTTATCGCTTATTGCAGTGGAGGTTTCAACGCGAATATCAGGCAGATAGTTATTGATGCCGGGTATGATGGCGCGTGCGCTACTAACCCGGGTAAAGATTATCCCGACGATGATATATACGCGATTAAGAGGCTGCGGATATCAAGGACATCAGATAATCTTTTTGTCTTTTGGATAGAAACGAGCGGTTTTTATACGTGGATAAAAGAGCACCGTGATGATGATTGAGATAAGAGTCCTAAAAAGTTACTTGTAATTACACAGGAGCGTTCGCAAACCCCAGCGAGGTTTGCTTACTCCGTTTTGTTGCTCATCAATATAGCTTGAATGCCATGGAAAAACCATGCCATTCGCAACAAAAAGGCCCTGCTCCAATCACCCCAAAGCTTGCGGAAATTTTACTCCTCCTTAGCAGATTGCTACGAAACTATCTGGTTTAGAGAAGAGTGGAGCAGTAGATAATGATACGGTTTCTGGCCCTGCCTTTAGCGGCACATTGGATTTTTTTGCCATGGGTATAGATATATGGCAAAAATACCAGTGCTGCGAAGGCAGAAGACAGAAACCGTAAGAGTTTATATATATTATATTACAATCAGTAATTACATATTTGTGGGATAATATGAAAAGAATACTTATTATAGAGCCTAACTGGCTGGGGGACATTCTCTTTACAACCCCTGCGATAAGAGCCATAAGAGAGAATAACCCCGATGCCTTTATCGCGTGTATGCTGCATCCACGTTGCGCGGAGATGCTTGAAAATAATCCTAATATTGATAGGCTGGTGTTCTTTGATGAGAGAGGCGCGCATAAAGGTATATTAGCAAAGATCTCATTGATTCGTAACTTGAGAAGACTGCAATTTGATACTGTTGTATCCTTTCACCGTTCCATGACCAGGATATTGATAGCCTACCTTTCCGGTATACCGCGCCGTGTTGGTTGCTATACAAGAAAGCGCGCGTGGTTGCTTACAGACCCTGTAAAGGTGCCAACTAAACCGTTTCACAGGGTAGAATATTTTTTGAATATCACGCGGGCTCTGGGCCTTGATACAGATAATAAGGATTACCAGTTTCATATACCGGAAGGCTCTCTTAAGAGCGCGGAAGGCATACTGGAGCAATCGGGAATAGGCGCTAATGATGAGTTCTTTGTTGTAAATCCGGGAGGAAATTGGCTCGCGAAGAGATGGCCCAGGCAGAGTTATGCCAGTCTTTGTAAGGAATTGGCCGCGGTATACGGCAAGAAGATATTATTAACAGGGGCTGCTAAAGACAGGGAATTATCAGAAGAGATAGTGTGTATAAACCCTGGCCTGGTGACCAATATATGCGGTAAGACTACACTCAAGGAGCTAGCCGCTATTATGCGAAAAGCGAAGGCTGTTGTTGCGAATGATTCCGGGCCTATGCATATAGCGATAAGCCAGAAGACCCCTACGATAGCGCTTTTTGGGCCTACCTCACCAGATATCACGGGCCCTTACGGGAGTGGAGAATATGCTGTTTTACAGAAATGGACTGATTGTGAGATTCCTTGTTACGCGGCATGTGATGATTACAAATGCATGAAGGCTATAACGGTTGATGATGTAATAGGGGCGATTGGAAGGATAACGCGGCAATGAAGATAGAGAAAGCGGATGTAAAAAAGATACTCTTTATAACCCTGACTAATATAGGCGACCTGGTTCTGACACTGCCTGTTCTTGGCGCGCTAAAGAAGGAATTTCCAGAGGCCTCTATTGCCGTGCTTGCGGGTTCCAAGGCAGGAGAGATCCTTAGGGCGGATAGCTCTGTATCGGATATCTTGGTGTACAATAAACGCGCGGCTCTTTTTGACAAGCTAAGACTCGTATTAAAACTTAGAGGCATGGATTTTGATATGGCTGTTGATATGCGTCATAGCTTTTTTCCAATTCTTGTTGGTGCCAAATATAGGACGTCAATGCTTAAAGCCCCGGATAGAAAGATTCATAGAAAAGAGAAGCACTTAAAGAGTCTGAGTGCCTTGGGTATCTCTACGGCAGAGACGTTCTTTCCCATACTCTTTAACCGCAATGACAGGTTACATGTTAATTCTATATTGAATAAAGAGGGTATATTGCCGGAAGATAAAATAGTCGCTATAGCGCCGGGGGCAAAGAGCCATATGAAACGCTGGAAGATAGGCGGTTTTATAGATGTGTGCACGCGTTTAGGCAAGGAACCGAATTTCAAAATAGCCCTAATAGGTGATGAGGCTGATAAGGCTATAAATAGCCAGATAGTCGCTAAGAGCACGGGTAAGGTTTATAATTTAAGCGACTGTTTCAATTTGAGAGAGCTTGCTTACTTTTTATCTTTATCTAAGTTACTTATAACTAATGATTCAGCTCCCCTTCATATCGCAGGTGCTGTTGATACACCGATTATAGCTGTTTTTGGACCGACAGATCATGGAAAATACGGCCCGATTTCACCTGGAAGTATTGTTGTAAGAAAGTCCATTAAATGTTCACCATGTGAAAAGGCTATATGCGAGTTTAATTTAGAATGTATGGAGCAGGTATCCAGTGAAGATGTCTTAAACGCGGTAGAGAGGCTATTATTATAGGAAGTTCGTGTATTTGGTTTATTAAACTCTTTGGGTATATGAATAATTCTACTAGAAGGAAGATATTACTGGTACGAACAGACAGGCTTGGCGATCTTGTTCTTACTACTCCGGCGATAAAAGCGGTACGCGACGCGTATCCTGACGCTTATATCGCGATGATAGTAAGGCCTTATGGTGAGTTAGTGGTAAAGGATAATCCTTATCTTGATGAGGTGATTGTTTATGACAAGTCAGGATTGCATAGGTCAGCAATAGCTACTATACGCTTTGCGCTCAGGCTCAGGAAGGCCGGATTTGACAGGGCTATTATATTTCACCCTACTAACAGGATGCACATAATAGCGTATATCGCGAATATCCCCAGAAGAGTAGGATATGATAATAGATTAAGTTTTTTGCTGACAGACAGAATAAAGAACCTAAAACACGAAGGCAAAAAGCATGAGCGGGATTACACACTTGACCTATTGAAGGCTCTAGGCATAGAATCAGATGAAAAAGAGCTTTATGTAGCTGTAGATAATAACGCCAGGTCTGATATTGGACAGATATTGAGTAATCATGGGATAATGATAAAAGACAGGCTTGTTACGCTGCATCCCGGGGCAAGCTGTATTTCCAAGATATGGCCATCTGAGAGATTCGCGAAACTTGCGGATACTCTTATAGAGAAGCATAATGTTAAAATAGCTATAATTGGCGGAAAGGAGAAGAGAGATCTCTTCTGCGTCGATAGCGTTAAAAAATTTATGCGAAAACAAGCAATTTATTTTAAGGGTACGTTAGACATTAAAGGGCTGGCGGCCCTGCTTAAGAGATCGACTCTTTTTATATCAAATGACAGTGGCCCTGTTCATATAGCAACTGCCGTAGGTACCCCTGTTGTTGATATTTTTGGCAGGAACCAGCCGGGTTTAAGCCCTGTCAGGTGGGGGCCCCTTGGTAAAAAAGATATAGTAATCCACAAAGATGTTGGTTGTAAGAATAGGTGTTTTGCGCATAACTGTGAAAAGAATTTTGCCTGTCTTGCTGCTGTCAGTGTTGATGATATTTATACTGCCATCCAATCCATGGGCCTTTTTTACCCTTGAGGGTATCCCC